>JAWAMY010000026.1:0-8068 GCA_038895635.1 Candidatus Pacearchaeota archaeon
TACATTGTATTTGTTATTCCAATTCCCCCAACTAAAAGAGAAATTGCAGCTATGCTTATTAAGAAAACACTTATTATATTGATAATTAATCCAAAATTTTCTAATAATTCTTCAGGAGTGCTTATATAAAAATCCTGAGTTTTTTCATTAACTCCACGAAAGTCTCTAAGTCTTTTTTCCACTCTTTCTGAAATCTCCCTAGTATTTTCTCCTTCTTTAACTTGCACTATCATCATATCTATTCTTTTTTCAGAATTAAAGACTTCTTGAAATTCAGAGAATTCCATTAAAATTATTCTATCATCTTGAGGATTCCCAATTGGGGCTAAAATTCCTTCTACCTTAAAAACCTTTCCGTTTATTGTAATTATATCTCCCACCCCGATTGGTTTTTTGAATAATTTTCTATTTTTATAGTCGTTTCCAATTATTACTCTTCCTTTCTTTCCTTCACTAATCATCTTACCTTCTTCTATTTTAAATGCGGCTGTTTCAGCATATAAATCAAATCCTTCCATCGGGATTCCAGTTATTGAAAAATATCGTGTTTGGCCTTTATAATCTACTTTAGCATTTCCATTAACAAGATAAATCGCTCTTTTTACTCCAATATCTTTTTCAACAACTTCTACATCATCTATTGTCATTTTGATTGCGCCTCCTGTTCCAGGAGTTCCTAATTGACCTTTTGGCATAATAAAAAATTTATCTGTTCCTAAAATTCTAAACTGTTCTTCTATTGAAAATCTAAGTCCAAGAGATAAGCTTATTAAAATGAAAATTGTTGCTATTGAAATAAAGATACCTATTATTGTGAGCCAACTTCTTAATCTCCTTTTTCTTAAGTTTCTTAATGCAAGGATCATATAATCTTTTATCATATTTTTTCACTTTTTTAGTTTAATTTAATTTTTATATCTTCTCAATTTTATTTTTATAACCCTTAATAAGTAATTTCTTAGCTACTTTTTTAGTAAACTCTTAGAGTTTTCTTGATAAAATGTTCATTTTTAGTCCTTTTTTCATTTTAATCCTTTATCTTTCATTATTATTTTCTTAATGCTTCTACAGGTTTTAGTCTTGATGCTTGAATTGCAGGCATTAATCCAGAGATCGTTCCAACAATTAAAGAGAATAAAATTGCAAAAATAATTAGGGGAAATGAAACTGTTACTTCTAATATAATATTCCCGAATATTGAATTTGTTATTTCGGCAATTCCTATTGCTATAGATAATCCAATTACTACTCCAACAATTCCTCCTACTAATCCTAAAAGTCCTGCTTCAATCAAGAAAATCAGTAAAATATCTTTATTCTGAGCACCAATAGCTTTCATTATTCCAATCTCTTTTGTTCTTTCAAGAACTGAAGTATACATTGTATTTGTTATTCCAATTCCCCCAACTAAAAGAGAAATTGCAGCTATGCTAACTACAATTAAATTTACAATATTCAATATTCTATTTACAGACTCTATTGATTGCAATGGAGTTCTTAAACTGAAATCCTCTTCACCTTCTTTTTGGTTTCTATCTTCTCTTATCTTTCTAGTTATCTCTCTTGCAATTTCTTCTGCTTTATTTTTATCCTCTATTTTGATAATGATTATGTCTATCTCATCTCTAATGTCTAATATCTCTTTCATATCTTTTTCAGGCATTAATATCACAGAATTTATTTGAAAACTACTTGCTCTTTTTAAAATACCTACCACTTCAAATTCGGTATCTTGAATTTTTATTTTACTTCCAACCCTTATCTCTTTTCCAAACTTATTATTTGAGGCAATAGAATCTCCCAGGACAACTTTTTTTCTATCATCTGCTTTTAATAATCTTCCTTCTTTTATCTCAATTTTTGCAGAAGAGTATATTATCTCTGCTTGTTCTTCTTTTTCAGGTATGTTTGCAATATATGAGAAATCTAAAACTCTATTATGTTCTACTTTTGCAATCCTTATTAATCTTGGAATAACCTCTCTAACTCCTGAAACAGACTTAATTATTTTTACATCGTTACTATTTAATTTTCTAACTGCAGTACTTCCAGGAGGTCCAAGACCTGTTCCAGAATTTTGAAGTACTAAGGTGTCTGTTGATATTGCATTGAATTGAGAAGTAATGGCTGTTTGAAGACCATTTCCTAAAGAAATTAGTGATACTACTGAAGCTATCCCAATAAATATGCCCAACATAGTCAACCAGCTTCTAATTCCTCTATGCTTCAAATTCTTTAATGCAAGCAAGAAATAGTCCTTTATCATACATATTTTTATTCTCCGGAATAGTTTTTCTTCTTTCTTCTTTTAATTATCCTATAAGAAGCAAATATAATTATTATTGAGACTATAAGTATTAAATATACCGGGTAATTATTGCTCTTTATAATCCCTCTCTTTATTCCATCTTCTCTTGAATAAACATTGAGTATTAAGTTAATCTTTTCATTTTTTATTTTATTTTCAGAATCTCTATATTCAACTATTGCTCTTATGGTTGGATTTTCCTGAGTGAATATAACATCAAAACTAGCACTTTCAAAATCATTTGAACTTATTGTGCCAATATAGACTTCATCAGAAGAGAGGAGACTATAACCATTAGGCAATAACTTCACTGAAACAAAATCTACATCTCCAAATCCTTTATTTATTACTCTTAATGTTATTTTTCCCCTCTCACCCACTACATTCCTTTCTCCAATTATAGAATAGCTTAATTCTATTTTTGATTTTACACTTATTCCAATTGTTCCTTTTCTCTGGACTTTTTGAATTATTGTTCCATTAAATGTTTCAGTTTCTAAATTGTAGGATATTATATAAGGAATACTATAATCCCCTTTTTTTGCATCATTTGATGCTTTTATCTCAAATTCAATATTTTTTGACTTTCCTTGTTTTATTTCCTCAATAATTTTTTCTGAACTTCCTATAGGGATAAAAGGTAAACCGCTTAAGTCTAGATTTATAGAAACATCTTTTACATTTTTATTGAAAGTATTTCTAATTTCAAGTTCAATTGTTCCTCTTTCTGAAGAATATATCTCTGTTTGGCTTATTTTTTCAATATTTAAAGCTTCAACATTTAAACCTAGCAGTATGCTAATCAATAAAAATAAGCTTATTTTCCAAATTTTATTTTCTTTCATTTTTTTCATTATTCTCCTTTCCTTCTTATCCTTATAAACCTTTCTGTTTGTTACTATTTCACAGTTAAAAAGTTATTAGGAGGTGTATGTTACTTTCCACTTTCCCGCTTTTTTTTCTGTGATCCTCTCAAGTTTTCCGTCTTTTATCCAGAATATTTTTGTCGCGTTTTTTTCAGCAAGACTTCTATCATGAGTGACAAGAATTATTGTTTTTCCTTTTTCTCTTAGTTCATTAAGGAATTTCATCACAACTTCTCCAGATTTTGTATCAAGGTTGCCAGTTGGTTCGTCCGCAAGAATTATCTCAGGGTCATTTGCTAATGCTCTTGCTATTGCTACTCTCTGTTGTTGCCCCCCAGATAATTGATTTGGGTAATAATTTGTTCTATGTCCTAAACCTACAATTTCTAAAATTTCCCTTGCTCTCCTTTCTCTCTCCTTTTTATCTACCCCCTGAAAGATCATAGGAAGCATTACATTTTCTAATATGGTTAAATTTTGTATTAAGTTAAAATTTTGAAAGATAAACCCTATTTTTTTGCCTCTAATTTGTGCTAGTTCTGATTCAGAGAACTCTTCTATATTTTGCCCATCCAAATATATCTCTCCCTTTGTTGCTAAATCTAGGCTTCCTGTGAGGTTCATTGTTGTTGACTTTCCACTTCCAGAAGGACCCATAATTGCTACGAATTCTCCTTTATTAATGCATATATTTAATCCATCTACAGCTCTCACTACTTCTTCTCCCATTCGATAATACTTTGCAACATCTTTTAATTTGATTATACATTCAGCCATTTTCTTCTTATAGACATTATCCTTTTATTCTTTTCGAATTTATTTTTAATACAAACCTTTTTAAACCTATTTTTTTTGATTATTTTATGATAATTCCAATTCGATGTATAAGTTGCGGTAAACCTATTGCTCACTTATGGGAGGAGTTTAAAAGAAGAGTCAGTAATAATGAGGATGCCGGAGATGTTCTTGATAGTTTAGGTTTAGAGAGGTATTGTTGCAGAGCAGCTTTTTTAGGACAGACTGATTTATTAGAACTTACAATGAAATTTAAGAAATTCTAGTCTTAATTTTAAAAAGAACATAAGATTTAAAAATAAGCTTCTTTTTGTTTTTTATAGACAGCCATAATAATCAGGTTACACCTGTTCCCATTCCGAACACAGAAGTTAAGCTGATTATGTTCTTGGTATTAGTTTCGCAAGAAGCAAAACCAAGAAGCTGTCACCTATTTTTAAAAGTTTAAATATCCTTCTTTTTTGTAATATTTTATGCGGGAGTGCCGGAGTGGTCAAACGGGTCACGTTTAGGCCGTGATGGCTTAGTGCCTGCATAGGTTCGAATCCTATCTCCCGCATATATCGCTTTTATATACCGATCGTCTATATTTGGCGTCCTATAAAAAGAATTTTTTCTATTTATGTTAAGATCAGGCTTCATTTAACTTATGGAAAATATTTATATTTAATCTACTCATTTTCTAGTATGCGCCTGTAGCTCAGTCTGGATTAAGAGCAGCGCCGTCCTAAGGCGAAGGTCACAGGTTCAAATCCTGTCAGGCGCGTTTAATCTTTTTTATTCTCTTAATTTGGAACTTAAATCTTATTAAATAAAATAAAGAAAGATTTATTAAACATATTTAAAGTATGATTATATGCGCTGGTGGTCTAATGGCTATGACTACTGCCTTCCAAGCAGTAAATCCGGGTTCGACTCCCGGCTGGCGCATTTTATAATACCATTCACTAAAAATGAAAGCTATTGATAAACAAAAAATAAGCGATTTTTATAATAAGTATTATAAGAGAGTATTAATTTTACCTTTCCTTCTATTCCTATTCTCAATTACTTATATGGTAATTTTTTATAATGCAACTGGAGACTTTATAAAAAAAGATATTTCATTAACAGGAGGTACCTCAATTCAAGTAAACACTCAAATGTCTATAAAAGAATTATACGATTCTCTATCTCCTAAATTTAAAGATGTCTCAATAAGGCAGGTTTCTGATATTCTTACTGGGGAGCAAGTTGCTTTAATAATTGAGACTCGTTCCAATCCAGAAGAGATAAAGCCGGTTTTGGAATCTATTCTAGGTTTTTCTCTTAATTCTGAGAATAGTACAATTGAATTTACAGGATCGACTATTGGAGAAGGTTTCTATTTTCAATTAATTCTTGCAATAATAATCGCTTTCACTTTTATGGCTACAGTAGTATTTTTTATCTTCTCAACTAATAAAAAACTCAAATTTCTTTCAGTAATCCTATCTCTTTTAACTCCTCTCTTTTTCTTCTTTATAAAAATACTTTCTATAAATCAAGCGATTCTTCTTTCACTAATTTCTCTTTTACTTATACTACTTTTTTCTCTTAAGTCAAGTATTCCCGCTTTAGCAGTTATTACTTGCGCCTTTGCTGATTTATTCTTTACAGTTACAATTGTTAATCTGATTGGAATGGAAGTTTCTACTGCCGGAATTGTCGCATTTTTAATGTTAATCGGTTATAGTGTTGATACAGATATCTTGCTTACTACTAGAGTACTTAAAAGAAGGGAAGGTTCAGTTAACTCTCGAATATTTAACTCATTTAAAACAGGAATTCTTATGACTATTACCTCTTTAGCTGTAGTTGCTATTGGTTTGATTTTAACATCTTCTTTTTCTTCAGTTTTAAATCAGATTTTTCTAATACTTTTTATAGGGTTAATTGTAGATATATTTAATACCTGGGTAACTAATACTTCAATAATTAAATGGTTTGTAGAGAAAGAGAAGTTATATTAAAATGAAACTTACATGGAGAATTTGGTTATTATTATTTTTGCTTTTAATGTCAATTTTATCAATCTTTAGTTTTCCGCCAACTTTTTTAAATAGAGGGGCTGTGATAAAAAGTATCGACCCAAATTCTTCCGCTTTTCAAGCAGGTTTAAGACAAGGGGATATAATCGTTGAGATCAATAATCGGCCAGTTAATTCAGCAAAAGATTATTACTCTATTGTTTCTTCGCTTAATTTAGCTAATAATTCTTCAACAAAAATTTTGATCAAAACAACAAAATCAACTATCTCCTTTTTTAATGAAGGTTTGTTATCTATAATTGTTTCAGATATCCAAAAAACAAATCTTAAAACTGGATTAGATTTACAAGGAGGAGCTCGTGCATTAATCTCTGCAAAAGATGTTGAATTATCTGATTCCCAACTTAAAGATTTAATTGCAATTAGTAATGAGAGATTTAATGTTTATGGAATTAGCGATGTTTCTATAAAGCCAGTTAAAGATTTATCTGGAAAAAATTATATGTTAATAGAGATAGCTGGAGCTACTCCCAAGGATTTAGACGAGTTAATATCAAAACAAGGTAAATTCGAAGCAAAAATAGGTAATGAAATTGTTTTTGTAGGAGGAAATGATGATATTACCTATGTATGTCGAGATGATGCAAGATGTGCAGGAATAGAATCATGTAATCAATTTGAAGGAGGATATGTTTGTAGATATCGCTTTGTAATTCATTTGAGCGAAGAAGCAGCTAAAAGACATGCAAGAATTACTGAAAATTTGAGTATTAACGCTTCTTCAATCGATGGGAGATATCTAGAAAAGCAGATAGACTTTTATGTCGATGATATTCTCACAACCTCTCTTTTTATTAGCGAAGATTTAAAGGGAAAAGTTGCAACCCAAATACAAATTCAAGGAAGCGGATCTGGGCCTGATGCAAAAGCCGCATTTCAAAATGCACAAGATTCTATGAAAAAAATGCAGACTATTCTCATAACGGGCAGTTTACCTTACAAACTTGAGATAATTAAACTTGATACAATCTCTCCAACTCTTGGAAATCGATTTAATTATCTTCTTTTACTCACTGGTTTTTTGGGAATAATCGTCGTTTCAACTATTATTTTTGTAAGATATAGGAGTATTAAATCTTCTCTCGCTTTGCTCTTTACTAGTTTTTCTGAGGTAGTTTTAATTTTGGGAGTTGCTTCATTAATAAAATGGAACCTTGATTTGCCAAGCATTGTTGGTATCTTAGTTACAATAGGAACCGGAGTAGATCAACAAATAGTTCTTCTTGACGAGTCAAAGTCTAAGAGAGCCGATAGCATTCGCGCAAAAATAAAAGATGCTTTATTTATAATAATCTCCGCATTTTTTACTACTGCAGTATCTTTATTGCCTCTAATATGGGCTGGAGCCGGTTTATTAAAAGGTTTTGCTGTTACAACTTTAATTGGAATAACAATTGGAGTCTTAATAAGCAGACCTGCTTTTGCTGATTTTCTTAGAATAATTGAAGAGAATAAATAAAAAATGTATCCAAAATTTCACATCTTTCTTGGACTACTACTTTCTTTACTATTATTATTGCTTTTTCCTAACTTAACTTTTATAGGTTTTTGTATTATTTTTTTATCTTCAGTTTTAATTGATGTTGATCATTATTTGTATTATATCGTAATTAAAAGAGATTTTAATTTTGTGAGATCTTATAAATGGTTTGTTGAACAAAGAAAATTAATCAAATATAAAGAATTACATAATCAATTTAAACCCCCAATATTAGTCTTCCATGGAATTGAGTCCCTTATAATTCTACTCTTTTTGAGTTCTTTTAGTTACTTTTTTTTATTTATACTTTATGGTTTTGTTCTTCATTTATTACTTGATTATATTGACCTCCTATATTTAGGAATACCAATTCATAATAAATTATCTCAAGTTTATGTTATTATCAAATCAAGAAGATTATAAGACATAAAAATAGAATAACTTTATATTGTCCAATATTCTATTTCTTTTATTATTCGTTATCTCACCTCTCCTTATTTATATGCTTAATTGAATTAAATATTTTAGAGTAACATATACTTCTTAAGAT
>JAWAMY010000027.1:0-7929 GCA_038895635.1 Candidatus Pacearchaeota archaeon
TAGATAATTATAAGAGATTTTAGAATATATTTACTGAAATCAATTCAAAAAATAGTTATATTTTATTTCCTAAATTGGTCCAATATTAAAAACCGCTAAAGTTTATTTAAAATTCAAAAAAGAAAAGTTAGTTTTATATAATTAGATTATCAAATATTAACAACAGAAAAATTAAAAAATATATTAGCTACAGATATAATAACAAAAAATGGGAGAGATTGAACAGTGTTTGGTGATTATAAAGCCAGATGGACTTGTAAAGAGTTTAACAGGAAATATTATAACTGCTCTCTCTGAAACAAAACTAAAGATTGTTGGAGCAAAAATAGTTAGTGTATCTAGAGAATTAGCTGAAAAACACTATGCTCACCTAAAGGATAAAGATTCAAAAATATTTGAAGGAACAATCGATTATATAATGGGCAAATATCATACAAACAGAGTCCTTGCTTTAGTTTATCACGGAGAAGATGCTATTTCTAAGGTAAGATCAATATGTGGTCCAGCAAATCCTGAAGAAGCTCACCCAACTACTATTAGAGGAAGATATGGAAGAGTTCATAGTAAAACAGGTATTTTTGAAAATGTAATTCATGCATCTGATTCAAAAGAATCTGCTGAAAGAGAAATAAAATTATGGTTTTCTCCAAATGAATTATCAGAATTGATATATCCAACAGAAGAAAGGGAGGTAAGAACAAAACAAATTTTCTGGGCATAGTAAAAGGAGTAAATTACAAAAGTTTTTTATAAAGAATAAGCAATTACTTATCTAATGAATAAAAAAGAGGTTTTTAATATATACTTATTTAGGCATGGACAAACTTACTATAATGAAAAGAAAATTTTTACTGGATGGAAAGATTCTAAACTAACAATTAATGGCAAAAAAAGCGCCGACATTCTTGCAAAAAAATTAAAGAATAGGAGAATTGACTTCGCATTTCAAACAAGTCTCTCTCGTTCAAGAGAAACATTAAAAACTGTTCTTAAATATCATCCTGAATGCAGAGGAATAATAACCGATGATAGAATGATTGAAAGAAGTTATGGTTCATTAGAAGGCATGTCTCATAGTAACTTTAAGAAAAAGATAGGAAAGAAATTATATGATTTAGAAGTCAGCTCATACATCAGTTATCCGCTTTCATCAAAAGAAAAAGAGAAGATTAAGGAGCTTTTAGGAGAAGAGGAGTTTAAATTAGTACATAGGAGTTATGAAATAGCTCCACCAAATGGAGAAAGCCTTAAAGATGTAGAAAAGAGAGTTAAGGACTTTATAATGTTTTTAGTAAAATTCATAAAAAAGAATAAAGTGAATGTTGCAATATCTGCTCATGGAAACTCAATAAGAATGTTTAGAAAAATATGGGAAAGAAAATCAGAAGAGGAATGTTTAAAGTGGGCTATACCCCACACTAAGATCTATAACTATAAAGTAGAAATCTAACAAATCTTATTCTTTTCTTGAAAAAATACTGGTCACAATCACAATACCAATAACACAAACGACTGTAACAAGTAAAGCACTAATAAACTTACCTTGAACTGGAGCTGATTTTGAAACTTTGTCAACATATTCAGCAATAAGGTCTCTCCAAGCAAGTGCTATCAAAAAACTAAAAGCTCCAATAATTGCTGAATTCATAGCTTTACTTAATTCTTCATTAAACTTTTTAACAGAAGATTTAGTCTTTCCTGCTACAAGCGAGTAAATCTGGGCGGGTACATTCTTAATAGATTTCTCAATATTCTTTCCTGCATTCTCAATATAGAAATTATCCCTACTTAGATTATCTGAATCTTTATTCTTTATTCTTAATTTGCCCATAATAAAAGATAAACAAAATTAATTTAAACCTTTCTATTCAAAGTCATTATGGCAATTAATTAAAGAATAAATCGACTTTCCACAACATCCCAATCAATTGCTTCAAAAAAAGCATTAATATATTCGGATTTTTTCAATCCATAATCTGAAATAAAAGCATGCTCAAACACATCCATAACTAATACTGGTTTACACCCAACTAAATGTGAACTATCGTGTTCATTGACCCAAACATTAAATAGTGTATTTGCAATAGGATCATAATAAAGAACAATCCATCCAATACCTCTCATCATACCTAAAATCTTAAATTCTTTCTCCCATTCCTCATAAGAACCAAAATCCTCTACAATCTTATTAAAAACTTTACCACCTCTGCTAACCTTAATCCCTCCATTCTTTAAATTTTCAAAATACAGTTCATGAAGCCTCATTCCATTAAACTCCCATCCAAGTCTTCTTTTCATCTCAGAAAACTCTATTGTTTCTCCTTTACCCTCCTTTAATAACTTTTTCAAAGAATCAATTAACTTATTAGTATTATTTACATATCCTGAATATAAAGTAAAATGATTTTTAAGTAATTGATCACTAAAACCTTTAGTTCCAATCAACCTATCAAAGTTCTTAACCTCGTAACTCATTTAAATAATTCGAGTAACGCATATTTAAAATTTCTCCTTAACTAAATTATGTTAACCTTTTTAAAGAGGAACACTCTACTTTAGTTAATGCGCGGGTAGTATAGTGGTTAGTATACATCGTTGCCAACGATGTGACCCGAGTTCGAATCTCGGCTCGCGCATGCATATTTCTATATTAAAAAACAAAGATTTCTAAATAAATCTTTAAAATATTGATTCTCTAAATATAATTAAAGTGGTAGAAGAAGGAAGTTTTATATGGCTTATATAAGGAAACATTAATAGAATTATTAGACAAGAGGCTAAAAAGAAATATTTCTTGCTGCAAAGATTATCGCTGGAATAATAAAGACAAATCTTAGAATTAAGAGAGTGGATAAAATGCTAGCAAATTCAATAGGAAGTATAAATAGTCACAAATGATAGCGCTACAAATTCTTGAAAATGGAAATAGAGAATCCTGCTGCAAGAAGATAGTAGAATCGCTAAGACACAAGAGAAAGAGGTTGTAAATGGAACAAATACCGCGGCAATTATTGCGGGAAAACTTCTTGAAAATGTGGAATTTCTTCTTGAGAGGATAATTCGCCCAACACTTATGATAGAAGGATGTTAGCTTGCTGCTGAAAGATCTCTTGAGATATTACCAAAAATTGCAACAAGAGTTACAACTAAAGACAATGAAAATTAAAACATAGGAAATATCTTATGCTTCAGAAGTTGCTAATCTAATACTAAAAATAGACGATATAATATAAATTTGTAGACATAATAAAAGAATTAAATATTAAAGAAGCTCTATATATTCATAAAATATTGGAAACTTTTAAATATTATTTATTTGTTATCACTATATGGCTGAAAAAGATAAGGTGTCTGAGCAAAAAGTAAAGTGGAGCGGCCTATTCAATTTCAAAGAATTATATCAATTCGTTTATCGCTGGTTAAGTGAAGAAGGGTATTGGACTGAAGAAAAAAAATATGTTGAAGAAATAACAGGCGATTCAAAAAAAATAGAGATTTCTTGGGAGTCTACAAAAAAGGTATCTGATTACTTTAAATTTGAACATAAGCTTGCATGGAGAATCGTTGGAATGAAATCTGTAGAAGTAGAAAGAGATGGTAAGAAAGAAAAAATGAATACTGGAAGTTTTGAAATCAAAATAACATCAACTTTGGTAAAAGATTGGGAGAGTACTTGGGAAAAGAACCCTATGATGAAATTTCTAAGGGGAGTTTATGACAAATTTATCATTGAAGGAAGAATAAGAGCATATGAAGAAAAAGTCTTTAAAGATGGAAATGACTTAGCAGAAGAAATAAAAGCCTTCCTAACAATCGAAGGTAGAAAATAAATTTATGATATGATAACAATAAGAAGTAGACATAATCTTTAAATATTTAGTTCTTTTAATTAAATAATGAAAGAGGTTATAAAACTTTCAATTTTCTTTCTCCTAATAGTTAGCCTATTTATCAATATTTCATCAGTTAATCTTGAAGTACGATCAAGCCCCATAAATACAACAATAATCACTGACCTTGATGAATCAGCCGTATTTGAATTAGAAATAAAAAACAATGGGCAACCATCAACATTTGAAATCTACACTTTTCAAGAATTTAACATCGATCCTGAATTGTTTTTCTTAGAAAAAGGAGAAGAAAAGAGAATAACATTAAATCTTAAACCATATGGAAAAACAAAAGAGAATGAAGGACATTTAGCAATTAGGTATTATATTAGGGAGAAAAGTGGCCCAAACGAAGGAGCATATAATGGCAATCTGGTTGTAAAACTAGTAAAGTGGAATCGTGCCTTTGTATTGGGAGCAGACAATATTGGACTTGATTCGTCCTTTATTTCAATTCAGTTATATAATTTAGAAGATAGAGCATATGAAGATATAGAAATTACTCTCTCATCTGAATTTTTCGACTTAGAAAGACAAGTAATCTCTTTAAAACCATATGAGAAAAAAACGATTGTTATTCCTTTAAACTCAGAAAAGTTAAAGAACTTAGTTGCAGGAGAACACAAAATAAGGGCAGAAATAAATTATAAAGGTATAACTGCAACCTTCATAAAAGATATACAAATATTTGAAAAATCAGGAATCATTCATGAAGAAGGAAAATCTGGACTAGTAATTAGAGAAAGAAATATTAAAAAGAGAAATGTAGGAAATGTAATAAGTGTAGCAGAAATAGTAGTAAAAAAAGATATAATTTCAAGGCTGTTTACTTCGTTTAGTTTAGAACCACAAAAAATTGAAAGAAAAGGGATATTTGTAGAATATTTTTGGCAAAAAGAACTTATGCCAAATGATTCTTTAGAAGTAAAAGTAAGAACAAACTGGACAATGCCAATATTAATCTTCCTATTTATCACAATTACAATAATAATTTCAGCAAGAGTAACAAAAAAAGATTTGATCGTGAAAAAGAGAATTGTGTTTATAAAAACTAAGTCAAATGATTTTGCACTTAAAATAATTCTTAGACTAAGAGCAAACAAATATGTCGAAAGAATCACCATTTATGATAGATTACCAGTGATAGTAAAGATATATGAAAAATTCGATCAACAGCCCTCAAAACTAGATAAAGATAATGGAAAAATACAATGGGAGATTCCTAGATTAATGGAGGGAGAAGAAAGAGAGATATCATATATTATTTACTCAAAAATAAAAGTTATTGGAAAGTTTGAGCTTCCTCCTGCAGCAGTATTTTACGAAAGGAATGGAGTTCAATTTAATGAAAGATCAAATAGAGTTTTCTTTATAAATGGAGAAGACCAGAATAAGAAAGGAGAAAAAGTATAAGACATAATACCAATCTTAAAAGAAATAGAGAAGTTTCTAAGAGATATCTTTAAAAATAACAAAGCTATCTTAATTCTAAACCCCCCATAGCTCAGTGGTTAGAGCGCCTGGCTGTAGATTTTAGTGCAGATTTTCGATAATGAAATAAGATGAAGCACGAATAGTCAAGTGTTCAATTAAAACAGAACCCGGGAGATCCCCAGTTCGAATCTGGGTGGGGGGATTTATAGTTAAAAAAGAGATATTAGAAGATAAAAAGATTTAAAAATAAAAGCAATCTTCAAGAATACATAAATTCTAAACAAAAAAGAGGATGGCAAGAAAAAATTTAAATAGTAGAGCAGATGAAGAAGAAACCGAGATGGTTTCAGAAGAATTACCAATAGAAGAAGATATTGAAGAATTTCCAATAGACCCTGACGGAATTGATGAGATAGATAATGGAGATTGGTAAAACCTGGGTTCAAAAAGAGAAATATAGGTATTTATTTAAATTCTTTATTTTTAAATTTTAGATGTTAATAGGACTTGTTGGAAAACCTAATGTAGGAAAAAGTACTTTCTTCAAAGCTGCTACGATGGCTGATGCCCTTATAGCTAATTATCCATTCGCTACAATAAAGCCAAATCATGGAATAGCATATGTAAGAATAAAAGACTTAGCATCAGAATTTGGGAAAGTGTCAAATCCAAGAGAAGGTTATGTAAAGAAAGGATATCGATTTGTCCCATTTGAATTAAAAGATGTTGCAGGACTAGTTGAAGGTGCAAGTAATGGGCGAGGATTAGGAAACGAGTTTCTAAACGATTTAGCAGGAGCAGACGCATTCATACAGATACTAGATATAAGTGGAGAAACAGACTCAGAAGGAAAACCAACAAAAGGTTACAGTCCAGAAAAAGACATTTTAATGATAGAGAACGAATTAGATTTATGGTATTTAGGAATATTAAAAAAAGTTTGGAAAACTTTCTCAAGAACTGTTGAGGCACAAAAATCGGATTTTGTAGAATCAGTTTCTCGTCAATTTTCCGGATTAAAAGTGAAAGTAGAGGATGTAAAAGAAGTAGTCCTGAGTCTAAATTTAGATACAACAAAACCTAGTAAATGGAGTGAAGAAGAAATATTAATATTTGCCAAAGAATTAAGAAAGAGAACTAAACCAATGATAATTGCTGCTAATAAAATAGACCGCCCCTCATCACAAGAAAATCTCAAGAGAATAAAAGAGAAATTCGATTATGAAATAATTCCGTGCTTTGCCGACGGAGAACTAACACTAAGACAGGCAGACAAAATAGGAATAATCGAATATGTTCCCGGAGATAATAACTTCGAAATAAAAAAAGAACCAAATGAACAGCAAAAAGAGGCTCTAAATAAAATTAAAAGATTAATGGAAGAATATGGGGGAACAGGTGTCCAGGAAATACTTAATAAAGCAGTATTTGACATCGCTGGAAATATAGCAGTATTTCCTGCAGGATCAAAACTCGAAGATAGCAAAGGAAATGTTCTACCAGATTGTTTTATCATGCCAAAGAATTCAACTGCTCTAGATTTCGCATATAGGTTACATACAGATATAGGAAAGAATTTTGTAAAAGCAATAAATATTCGGACAAAACAAGCTGTTGGAAAAGATTATAGGCTAAAACATCTTGATGGAATAGAAATACTTACAAGATAAAAAGTGAACGAAAAGTTTAAAATATAGTGATTTCTGATTTTTTATGCTAATAAACGTTAAAGTTAAACCAGAAAGCTCAAAAGAAGGAATAAAATTAGAGGGCGATTCATTAATTGTCAAAATAAAAGAGAAAGTAGAAGATAGTAGGGCTAATTTATCCATAATAAGCCTTATATCAAAGCATTATGGAGTACCTCATGAAAATATAAAGATAAAAGAGGGTTCATCTTCAAAGAATAAGAGAGTAGAGATATTATATTAAGATTAATTTGAATTTCTAATAGAAAATGGCAATTAGATATGAATTTGCTGAAGATTTACAAGCTAAAGCAGAAGATATATGTAAAAACCTATTCCCCCATGTTGAATTGGATAGAATAAAATGTTTTAGAAGTTTCAACAGCAGTTCAAGAGGAACAATTGCTAGATGCCATACATTAGGAAAATTAATGCAAAAAGCATTAAATGTAAAAGCTCATTATATCTTAGAATTTTTATCAGAAAGATTTGACAAATTATCTGAAGAAGAAAAAACAAAGGTGATAATTCATGAAATAATGCACATTCCAAAATCATTTGGAGGAGGATTTAAACATCATGATTTTGTATGTGATAAAAATATAGAGTTGCAATATAAGAGATATTTGAAACTAATCTCACAAAAGGATGGGTAAAAAAATAAACATTTTAATAAAAACAAAAGATAAAGAAATAAAGATCGGGAATGTAGTTGTTGCTTCAAGAATAGGAAAATTCACAGGACTCATGTTTTCAAAAAAAGAAAAAGCTCAACCAATATTAATGGAAAACATTAAATCTCCGTTACACTCCTTTTTTGTTTTCTTTCCCTTTGTAGCAATTTGGATGGATGAAGAAAACCGCGTAATTAAAAGTAGAGTAGTGTATCCATTTAGCCCATACGAACATTGTAATAA
>JAWAMY010000028.1:0-5572 GCA_038895635.1 Candidatus Pacearchaeota archaeon
GTCTTTGTCTTAGGTTCATTGGAGTAGAAAGATTTAAGATAATTAAAAAATAATAAGCAGCTCCTGCAATACATGATGGAATTAAATCTATTTGAAATGGAGTCTCTGAATCAAATGGATAAATAATTATTGTTTCTTGAGAAAGTTGAGATTTATAAAAAAGATTTAGTATAAAATAAATTGAGTTAACTGTAATCGGAGTAAAAATAAAATAAATAATAAACAAATTAAATAATCCTAAAAAAAGAATAACTAAGTACCTCATAAAAATTTTAGATGAGTCGGCAAATGAATCAATCTTTAGGGAATTATTCTTTCTTTTCTTAAGTTCTTGCATAAGATATAAAAATTAATAAATTTAAAAATTATATGAAAAAAGAAGAATTAATTTGAAGAACTATTTCCTAATTATCCTAATAACAATTATTATTATTAATATAAGAAGAACTAAGTTTATTGCACCTATAACCCAAATGAACCAGTTGTCTCCTATAATCTCTGAGATTGATAGACCAGTAAAGCTAGAGAAGAAAGATTCTGGTTTTTGAACAGAAATTGGAATTATTTTTTCAGTAATTAAGTTACCATATAATACCTGAACTAATATCTCTCTTTCACCTACAGAAGATTTATTTGGAACGAGTCTTATAAATATCTCTTTCGTTTCTCCTGCAGATAAAGTAACTGACCTAGGCTCTATTGATTTTAAAGATGCCCAAGAATCATAATTAGAGACTAATATCTGATAATTTGTTGATGAAGAACCAGTATTTTTAAGTGTAACTTTTATTAGTGTTTCAGTTCCAGCATAAATATCTGCATCAACAGAAGATAGCACTTCTACAGATTTTGGCACTTCACAGTCACCCTCAACCTTCAATTCTTTATAGAAGACAGATTGAATTCCGCTGTCTGATTCGTAAACATTACCATCTTCATCATAAACCCAAAACTCAAGATAGAAAACTGATGGTGAAGTTAAGTTCTTAGGAATAGTAAAGTCAAAAGAAACTTTCTTATTTTCTAATGAATCTAAATCTCCAACAGTTATTGATTTATCTAGTCCTAAATTTTTATTAAATAATTTTAATACAATATCTTCTTGACTTCTAGATCCAATATTCCACACATTTGCTCTTAATGTAACAGTGTCTCCACATTTAACTGTCGAGGGTAAAGAAATATCTCCAACAACAACAAAATCTTTATCCCTAGGAATTGTGATGAATTTTCTAATAAAATCACATTGACTTGATTCTCCTAAATCGTCGCTAGATGCTTTAATAAAGAATACAAAATCGTCTTCATCATCTTCATCTTCTAAATCTTTAGGGTTTATTGAAAAAGAGATTGTTATAGTTTTCTCATCTTTCTTTTTCAAATCAAATTTTCTTTCTTCATTATCTATTATAAATTCTCCTGTTCTTTTATTATAGAGTCCCCAACTAACAATAATATCATCAATGTTTTCATTTGCTCTATTCTTAACAGTTATTTCAGCTTCTATTTCTTCAAATGGATACCACTCATCCTCATCTCCAAATTTGCCTTTATTCTTAAAATCAACATCTATAGATATGTCCCCCCTCCTACCAAAAGAGCAGTATTGATTTTGGATACCTATATTAATATTCACTGTTTCATTTCCATCATTAACTGGAATTGAAGAAGAATATGATTTTTCAAGTAGAAACTTTGAATAATCTATTGAAGTTATAGGAATTATATAGAAAACTCTTGGATCTGAAGAGTTGATATTGGTTCTATCTCCAACTATATTAAATATGATATTATATCCATTCTCTCCGCTTAATGTTACTTGAGAGGGAATAGAAACATTTTTCAGAATAGAAGAATTTAGATTTGAAACTGAAAAAGATAAATTGCTAACTGTTGGATTAAAAGTTAGAGTTGATGGAGATACTGATATTTCAATTGCATTAACCATTACTGCTAGTAATAATGCAATTTCCAACGTGAGCAATATTTTTAGTTTCATTTTGTTGTAATTGTTGAGTTACACCTATTTATAAATCTTTCGGTTTTCAATAAAATACTCGATTAAAAAGATTTATAATAATAGGAAGTGTATTGTAATTATGAAGTCAAAAGAGAACTTATTGAGCGCTTGGGCTGTGTTAATCGGAGTAATTTTTGCTATAATTCTTGGAGTATTTCAAGGATTAATGTTACCTAATTCCAAATTAATTTATGCAATTCTTGCAATATTAGGGGTGATTATTGGGTTAGCAAGTGCAACTGAGGAACAAAGTGATGCAACTACTTTTCTTCTTGCAACAATCTCTTTAGTCATTGTAAGTTATATGGGGCAGTCTGCTCTTTCTCTAATTGAAAATATAGGTAAAATAACTACAACAATATTAAACGCATTATTAATAATGTTTATTCCGGCTACAGTAATCGTAGCACTAAAAACCGTATTTTCAATTGCAAGTTTCAAGTAAAAGACTAATAGTATGGAAATATCTCTATAAATGGAAGTAATGAGTAATTAGAAAGAAAGTTTAAAGATGATTGAAAAGATTGATCCTTTAGATTATATTTTTGTTTATTATAGAAAAATTTAGTTATATCTCTATGAAAATATTTAAGATTAGGAATTCCGTTTTCATAAAATCTATCGATATTGCTTGATAAGAAAGTTGTAGCTTCTTCTAAAGATTTGATTTTTATCATTTTATTAGAATATTATGATATTTTATAAAATTAACGTATCTTAAAACAAGAAGGATAAAAAAGAAAACTTAAGCAGATTATAACACTTGTCCCTAATATTTATTAATAACTTTCTACTTTATTTTTCGGTTGACTTTCTTCTACTGGATTTGTTGGTGGAACAATTTGTGCAAATTGAGGAGTGGCAATAACAATACTTTCTCCAAATCCAGTTATTGAACCTTCCATTGCTTCAACTGTCTTCTTAATTTTAGAAATGGCTCTTTTTAATTCAATAACGTCCTTTTTTCTTAAATGTTGAATATCAATTACTGCAATAGTATATCCTTCTCTAAGATGATTTAAAATCTCACTGACATCGTCAAACTTTCTTAAAATAAATGGTTTAATGATTACTTTAGACTTATTCTCTGTTGCTGAAACATCAACTTCTACATAATCTTCTGTAGCCATTTCTTCTTTACCAAGAATGTTCGAAAATCCTCTTTTTATCTTTTCAATCACCATGAAAGAAAGAGAGGGGGGAACTTTATAAAGATTTCTATTGTATAATAATAATCGTCGGAGAAACTAAATTTATTGAAGTTTGTTAATAACCTCTCCCTTAATCCTTTCAATAATCTCTCTCAAACTTTGTTCTTGTTTCTCAATTAAGGAAATTCGGGAGGACAAAGATTCTTTTTTTTCGTTCAAGTCTTTTTTTACCTCTTCTTTAGTTGATTTAATCATTACTTGGCCCAACACTCTAAAAATATCTCCTTTTGATTTCTGAACTTCTGATAGAGCAGTGTCAATCTCGCTTAATTCAATTTGTAGGGACTGTTTTTGCATCAAAACATTTTGAAAATTCTGTTCAAGAATCTGTAACTCTTGTATCTTCTTATTTGTATTCTCATCAATCTCAACCATATTGAATATAAATCAAAAGATTAATCAGTTTTTATACGCACAATTGCTCTTCTAGGTTTGTAGAAGATTTTATTATTACAATAGGGGCAAGTAAATCTTTTATCGAGCTTTTTAGATGAAATAACTTTTCCGCACTTAAAACATTTATATTCTGCCATTCTTTATTTTATTCATGATGTTTAATTTAAATATTTATCTAAGATAAATAATATGCGTTACCTGTAAACTTTTTTTTACATTTCTTACAAAACCAAATTCCTGCTGCAACTCTCTTCACAGATTTCTTATTGCAAAAAATGCAGGTTTGTTTTTTTCTTTGTTTAGATTCTATTTCGACAAGCTTCTTTCTAACTCTTGTTCCATACTTTGCTCCTAATCGACCACTTGACTTTACTTTTTTTGTTTTTGCCATGTTAATAATTGATAAAAGTTCATTTTTAAACTTATAGTTTATGGGGCTGCCCGGATTTGAACCGGGATCTCAAGCTCCCAAAGCTCGAAGGCTAGCCAGGTTACCCCACAGCCCCATGAATACTTTAAAAAAATCAGATTTAAAAAAGTTGTTAAAGTTACTTTTTCTTAGTTTCTTTTTTTGATGTTGGGGCTTTTGCTGATGATTTTTCAGCTTTTTGAGTAGTAGATTTATCAGAAGATTTAGAAGTCTCTTTATCTTTAGCAATTTTTCCAGCAGCAGCACTTTCAGCAGTTTTTGTTGCTTCAGCAGAGGCTTTTTCTTCTTCTGCTTTCTTTATCTTCATCTCTTGTTTTGACTTCAACTCTGAAAAATACTTATTTAACATTCTACTCTTTTCTTCAGATACTGTCGTTCTTTCCGATAAAATCTCTTTATCATAAACTCCTTGAGAAATCTCTTTTGCAACTTGCTTTGCGGGTTTATTCTCAATCATAATGCCTAAACTAACACATGTACCAACAACGGATTTAACAGCGCTTTTAAAATCTTTATCAAGCATTTGAGGATATTTTAATTTTGCAATTGCAATAACTTGTTCAATTGCTATATTTCCAACGCATAAATTTTTATGATCTCCAGAAGCTTTTTCAATTCCAAGCTCTTTTTTTAATAAACTTGCTACAGCAGGAGTTGAGACTGTAATAGTAAATGATTTATTTGCTGGATTAACATCAATTTCAACAGGCACCTTAATACCTTTAAAAGAAGAAGTAGCCTTATTTACTTCAGAGATAATTTTATTTATATCAATTCCAAGAGGACCTAATTTCTGAGCGATTGTTGGCCCAGGAACCATTGCGCCCCCATCCACAAGTAAATTTATTTTCATTTTAACTACAATTCCTCCGTAGACTCATTTGTTTCTTCACTCCTCTTAATAACCTTAACATTATCTATTTTAATTGTTACTGGAATCTGAACAACTGCTCCAAGTAAGCTCACTACTACTTCTCCTTTCTGTTTATCTATTCTTAAAACTTTTGCTTTTTCTTTCTTAAAAGGTTCAGAAAGAATCTCAACAATATCATCCTTCTCAATATTAATTACCTCGATATTTGGTTCAAGCATATTTTTAATTTCGTCATATGTGATAGTCTTACCAATTATTCCCTTAACATAGGGTAAATTAAAGCATGCTTCTTCAGCAGAATCTCTATCTGCAGATTCCAGTATTATATATCCTCTTAATCCTTGAGGTTTTACAATAGAATAAACATTTAGTGATTTTTTAATGACATTCTCCGCTATCATATCTACTGCTTTTTCTTCCTTATTTGTTGTAACTTTAATAACAAATATCATTTTACATTATTAATTCCAGCATTAAGTTATACTTAAGATGCTAGAATTAGCTATAGTGTAAGCTAAACTGCATTTATTAAATTTTTGGTTTTTTTTAGATGCAATAAATAATAATGCCATTTTAAAATTTTTAAATCCTTAATAAAATCATTCTTAAGATTAACATGATTGAGAAACCAAGTAGCCCGA
>JAWAMY010000028.1:5582-7481 GCA_038895635.1 Candidatus Pacearchaeota archaeon
CCCGACAGCTGCAATTCCAATTGCAGAGATTTTGACAACTGAAACAAATTCTTCGCGAGTTGGTTTTCTCAGAACTTTCCAGACTCTAACACATTGATTAAAAAATCCTACTGATTTTTCTTTAATAATCTTAAGATTCATAAATTAAGAGGATTGAGAGAATATATAAACATTTTGTTTAATTATTTAAGACAAAAGGGACTAGTATTCTTTCTAAGAGGAATTACAACAACTATCATCTACAAAAACAGCTGCAGAAATAACTGTTGTCCATAGACCGTCTTTATTTCCTTCAGCTGATTGACAGAAGTGGACTGTCTTAAATATATGTCCGCTTGCCTTATATATTTGTTCTCTTTCTTCCCATGCAATGTTTGGATCAAATTCAATTCCCAATGTAGTTGCAAGCATTGTAGCAGCTAAATCTTCAGCATATTCTCCTGTTTTCTTAGCAGTCTCTCCAAATGCATGATGTTCTGATAAATATCCATATTGGTTACCGTCTTTTGGAATTGCAACCCCAATAGAAGCAGAAATCAACCTATTTGGCTCGTTTGTTTCGTTACGAGCCATTACACAGAAAGTTATTTGTCCTGGTTTTAATAGTTTTATGCCCTCTTCTTTAGAAATAACTTTACAATTAGGAGGAAGAATACTTGAAACATATACTAAATTACACCTCTCAATACCTGCATTTCTAAGAGCTGCTTCAAATGAAGCCAATTTATCTTTATGTACTCCAACCCCTTTTGTAAAAAAAACTTTTGACGGAACCATTCTCAATTCAATACTTATAAAAATAATATTTAAAAACTTTTTTATATGTTAGAGATTATTGACGTAATTAATTAGGCAATTATTTTGAATGAATAAATTTTATTCCTAACTCCCTTGATAATTCTATTTTATTCCTTTCTTCTGGGCTTTCAGCAGCAACCTCTCTACCAGAAATCTGAGGACTCTTAACTCCAGTAATAATTACCATAACTCGAATTGCTTTTTCCATATCTGGACTTATTTGCGCTCCCCAAATCAAACGAGCATTATTACTAAGATGTTTACCAATATGTTCAATTACTACTTTTGATTCATCAAGGCTTAAATCTGGACCGCCAATGATGTTAACTAAAGCACCAGTAGCTTCAGAAATGTCGACATCTAAAAGAGGATTTTTAAGAGCTTTTTCTACTGCTTCTAATGCGCGATTTTCAGAAGTGGATTCTCCAACTCCAATTAAAGAAACACCTCCGTTCGACATAATTGTTCTTATATCTGCAAAATCAAGATTAACTAACCCTGCTTTAGTTATTAATTCTGCAATTCCCTTAACAGCATTTGTCAATATCTCATCTGCAACTTTAAAAGCTGTTTGTAATGGCAAATCGGGAACAATCTCAAGTAATTTATCATTTGGAATAACAATTAATGTATCAACAATACTCTCAAGCTTTTCAAGACCATTAATAGCATTCTCTATTCTCTTTGCACCTTCAATAGTGAAAGGCATTGTAACAACTCCAATGACTAAAGCGCCTGATCTCTTTGCAATATCTGCAACTACTGGAGCTGCGCCTGTTCCTGTTCCTCCACCAAGACCACATGTTATAAAGACCATATCAGCGCCTTCTAACTTTGCTTTTATTTCGTGTTCGTTCTCTTTGGCTGCTTCCTCCCCAATAGAAGGATTACTGCCTGCACCCATACCTAGAGTTAATTGTCTTCCTATCAAGATTTTTTTATCTGCAGTAGTGTATAGTAAATCCTGAGCATCTGTATTTATTGCTATCATCTCCCCGCCTTTAATCCCTATTTCATACATACGACTTAGAGTATTATTACCTCCTCCACCAACTCCGATGACTTTTATTTTAGCACTTTGCTTTTTAAGAAGTTCTTCCA
>JAWAMY010000029.1:0-7481 GCA_038895635.1 Candidatus Pacearchaeota archaeon
AAATATCTTCTTTAATTTCAATACTAACTAGCTTAATTCTTAAATCATAGTAATCATCTCCAGATAACTCTCTCATCATCTCTTCTCCTACAAAGAGACTATTCTCCTGTACTTCAGAACTTATTATAAATCTAATTTCAGATTTATTTATACTATTAATTATAATAAAGTATGTTTTATTTAAAATAGTGAGGTTAATAAAAGATTTATTATAAACTTCTAAAAGATATGGTTTACTAAGTTTTTCTTCTGGTATTTGGACGATTAGAGTTGGTTTTTTTACTTTTTCAATAATCTCTTCATCTTCTTTGTAGGTTATTCCGCCTCCACCACTACTACCGCTATTCTGTTGATTATTTGTAGATGCGCCTCCCGAAGGTAAACTGAAATTAATTGTGAATATCAGCAAATTTTCTGAAAAAGGAGGTACTGAAAAAGTATAATTTCTAACAAAATTTGTAATTATTATCTCACTTATATTTACTACTTGTCCTACTTCATTGTTATCACTTATATTACTAGAATTTAATTGATAAAGGTATGCAATACTACTTACATTTTTACTTATGTTTATCATTATCTCTTTCGATTGATTTAAGTGAAAATTAAATATTATTAAGGAATAGGTTGTATCATTTTTAAATGCGAAAGTATTTATGTGTGGATATTCTCTTTGTTCATTAATTCCATTAATTGCTGGCTGCAGCCAATATGTAACGTTACCGGTATTTTGTGTAGTAATCATATTTCCAAAAATACCTTTGTTTGCTATTTCTACACTTAACCATGTAGGTCTTTTAGTTCTAATTCCATCGAGATCTCTTAATAAGCCCCATATTCTCGCGTACTTTGCTTGCCCATCTCCAGATTGCCATGATTCTTGATACTTATAGGAGTATTGTAGAAATTGAAAAGGAGCTTGGATTCTTGCATTGAAGTGTTTTAGATAAATTAGCATATGATGTGCAAGAGTTATTCCTCCTCCAATACTTGTCATTATTTTATTCCGTACATCTTCTGGCGGATTTCCTAAATTTGTTGTGTGAAAGTTAAGTTCATAAATTGCAAAATCATGACTCTCTCCATATTCGTTTCCAGTTATCCAAGTAAATGATTTATTTGTCCAAGTGTCTAAAGCTTCTTGCATTGCTCTTGCATAAAATGAGCTGTATAGCAAATTGTCTGAACTGAAATTACTCATATTGTCGTAATATGGCGCTATTGCTACTACATCATGATTGTTACTATTTAATTCTATTAGCTGTTGAGTATAACCCTCTGGAGAACCGGCCTGTCCTCCTATAATAAGTTTAATTTTACTTGAGTTAAAATTAGGATTTGTCTTCATTATTGAAAATCTGTCATTTGCAATACTTCCTAGTCTTCCTCCTCCACATACCTCTGCTCCATTAAAGCTTCCGCCACATCCCCACATTTCATTTCCAAATTCAAGATATATTTTGTTAAATTTATTTGTCCAAGGATCAGGATATCCAAGGTTACTTCTTATCTCTCCATACTTAGTAGTGTTTGGTCCGCTAATAAAATCAATTAGCTCAACAAGCTCTGACTCATTTAATGTTGGCGGTATTACAAACCATGGATCTGCTCCTACTTCGTAACATAATTCAAAAAATTCATTCATTGAATAAATAAAGTTAGTTGGTTTCCTTTTTGCTGGAGAATATCCACTTGTACCTCTTTCAAATTCTGTCGCAACTAACTCATATAAACTTGAAGCTAATTGTCCTTGCCAAGATCTAATCACTCCAGGCCGATATTCCTTCAGTCTGTATACAACTAAATCGCTAAATACTGTGGGATTTCTATCATCTAATGATCTCACTTCAATATCATCTATCCAAACTGGATTACTCCCTTGATTGTTTATGCATATCTGAATTGGTTGAGCGTTTGTATTGCTTATGTTATCTGCTCCAACCGGAACATTTAATGAGTAATTAAATAGTCTCCAGCTATTATTTGCTGATGTAGTAGTTGATAAAAATGAGTATTCTCCAATTCTCTCAAATTGAATCCAAATAGAATTACTCGAAGAATTAGATTTGGCCCAAAAATTAATTGTCCAGTTTCCCTGAATTATCATTAATTTGTTTGCTGTTGAATCGCCATCTCTATCTGCAGAATCGAAAAATTCACATAATCTTGCTTCGGGAGGTATTACTAACGATTGACTACCTCTTGAATTTGGTCTTATCGATGAATTATCTATTTCACAACTAATATATCCTATGCAGTTCCAATATTCATCATATATACATTTTCCACATTCAATTCTTCCATATGAATCTATATTCTTTCTAATAATCATAATATCATAATCATTAATTTCTGGAATTACTTTATCTAATTCGAATGTATTTTGATTTTCTGAATGATAGAAATTTATAATTTTTCCTTTGGTTCCATTTGCAGGTCCGTAAACTATTTCATAATCAGCATCATTCCAGAATCCTTCTGGCCAACCAATTAACCAGGTATCACTATTCCAAGAAGTATTCCAGTGATCTAATCTTTGCTTAACCGTATTACCAGAAGATGATGTTCCTTCTAATGCAATAATGCTCCTATAAACTCCAGACTCTAATCCAGGATTAACAAATATGTTTTTAAGCATTCTACTCGAAGCTTCACTTTCATCTATACTTCCAAGGTTAATTCCAAATCTACTAACATTAGTTTGTATGGGCGTATCATCAATATTAACAATTAGGTAATTAGAGGTACCATTCGCTAAATTAATTCCAATTATTATTAAAAACGATATAATCAAAAATGATCTTTTATTTACCAATCTAACTTTACCTCTTTTTTAATTAAAATAAACAATTCTCTTCTTTTATTAAAATGTTCTCTTTTTTAATTATAATATTTAACGGTTATAATAGGGTAAATTTAAAAAATTTGCGTTCTTTAAATTGATATGGCCTTTTATTTAATTGGGTTAGGATTAAGTGAGAGGGGTATTTCTCTTCATGGAAAAAAGATAATCAAAAACTGCGATAAAGTTTATCTTGAGAACTATACTGTTGACTTCCCCTACACTCAAAAAGATTTAGAAAAGCAATTGAAAGTTAAATTAATACCTGCAGATAGAAAGTTAGTTGAGAGCGATGTAATCCTTAAAGAATCAATTGAGAATGAAGTTGCACTTTTAGTGTATGGTTCTCCACTTATGGCTACTACTCATATTTCTCTAATTGCTAATTGTATAGAAAAAAGGATAAAATATAAGATAATTCATTCAGCTAGTATCTTTGATGCAATTGCCGAGAGCGGATTGAGTATTTACCGATTTGGAAAAACCGCTTCTATTCCTAAATGGCAAAAGAATTTTTCTCCAACAAGCTTTATTTCAGTCATCAAAGATAATCTAAAGATAGATGCACATACACTCATTCTTATTGATATTGGTTTGAGTTTTGAAGATGCGAGAAGACAATTAATTGAATCATGTAAAAAAGAAGATCTAACTTTACCTAAATTAATTGTTTGTTCAAGACTAGGTATAAAAAGTAAGTTTTTTTATAACGATATTAATAAATTTGATACTGATAAAATTAAACTACCTTTTTGCTTGATATTGCCTTCAAAATTGAATAGTCATGAAATTAACTGGATAAAAATGATTTGTAAGAATTAACTATTTTAGAACCTTGCCTGTTTTCATATACCATAGATATAAATCTAATTCTGCTGCACTTATTCCTAATTTTTTTGAAATCTCAATAAATTTTTTTTCAATATATAAGTATCTCTTTTTCGTAAGTGTTTTTGGTATCTCATTAATAGTATCATATTTGTGTAATACACTTAAAATATGTCTATCAAGTATTGCTATATTCTTTCTACCAACATTTCTTAAAAAATGAGACGCTTCCTTATATCCTAATCCTTTTACATTCTTGACTAACCATTCTCTTGCTTCAAAATCATTTTTCTCTTGAATTATTTTTTTAATATTAGTAAATTTTTTTGCTTTACAAATAAAATCTGCTTTTTTGTTATGGAATCTGTGTTTATTCTTTTTTATTATCTTTCTGATATTTTCTTTTGATTTATCTAAGAACCTACTTCCAATTTCTTGCTGTATTTTTATAGCTGTATCGGCTTTGGAATTTGCAGTTAATATGCAAAAACATAATTCTGAAAACCATTCTTCTTCTGATTTATTCTCAAACTTCTCAAATTCTTTAATCCTTCTATCTACTTCTATAGAAACTTTATTCTTCATTAATTCTTTAACTTCATTTATTAATCCTGTTTTCATAAAGATCTTTGTCAAAATTTACTAATAGTGGAAATTTTACTTCATTTTATATTTTGCTCTATTTATTCTTTATATGACAGATATTTTATTAGAACGGATAATCTCAATTAGTTATATAAATGAGAAAATAATCGATTTTAGTATCATTATAATTTAGCTTTTTTCATAAATCTTTTTTTTTAATTTTAACTATATTCTTCTTTAACAATATAGGTATTAATTTCTCTACTCTACCATATATCTATTTAATTTCTTTCTTTATATTCCCTATTATTTCAATTTGTTTTGATCGAGAATAACTTCTTCCAAATCTAACTAATATATAATTTATTTTTCTCCATTCTTCTTTCGGAAATAGTCTCTTTAAATCTTCTTCAATTTTCAAAGGATCTTGATTTTTAGTCCACCCAATTAATTGTGAGATAAATGAAACATGTGTGTCAACTCCAATAGCATCATAACCTTTCTCTGCTAGAAAAACATTAGCAGTTTTTCTTCCAACTCCTGGAATCTTTGTTAACTCTTCAACATTAGTAGGTATCTTTCCATTATAATTCTCTAAGAGATACTTAGCACAATTAATAACCTTTCTTGTTTTTGATTTATAGAAATTTATCTTCTTTATTATTCTTTCAATATCTTTTATTTTAGCATTAGCTAATTCATTCAGTGAAGGGTACTCTTTAAATAATACTTCACATACAGCAATAGTTGTTTCGTCTCTTGTTCTTGCAGATAAGAGTGTTGAGATTAATATTTTCCAATCTTCTTCCCATTCAGCAGCGAGTCTTAATTCTTTATTCTTTTCTGGTATTCTTTTCTCAATTTCTTGTAGTTGTTTAACAGCTATTTTTGAATCCATTATTTAATCTTTTTATTCCATGAAATAAAAGATACTATTAACACAAATATTAAACTAAATATTGCGCTTAGTTTTATATGCTTATCAATATTAATCAAATAAATAATTATTGACAAGAATATACATATTATCCATAAAAAAAAGAAATATATCCTACCATATCTAATCTCTTCTTTTGTAAATCTTTTTAACATTATTCCAATTGGAATAGCCAATAAAAGCAGTACACTTGAAATTATTATTTTTTCAGTTTCCATTTATTCTAGCAAAAAGTCAGAATCTACATTTTTTGAATTCGCGATTATATCTGTTACACTTATAATCCCCTCAAGATTTCCAGAACTTACTACTGGGAGTCTTTTTATTTTATGCTTTGCCATTAATGCAGAAGCCTTTTCTACACTATCTTCTGGGCCTATTGTAATTAGCTTTCTTGTCATAATCCTACCTACTTTTTGAGATAGCATGAACACATTCTTTACTATATCTCTCTCAGTGATTATACCTACAATTTTGTTATTCTAAACCACAATTAAACTACCAATGTTCTTACTAGACATAATTTTAGATGCTTCTTTAAGTGTCTTTGATGAATCAATTGTGATTGCCTTCTTCATAATTTCTTTTACTTTCATTTTGCCTCCTAATTTTATATTCTTGAGCTCTCCAATCTTTCTATCTTTCTTTCAAGTAATTCTATTCTTTGAAGCAATTTATATATATCATTTGAGTTTTCTTCTGTTCTAGATGACAGATTCCTAATTTTTTTTTTAATTTCTTGCTCAAAACTTTCGCTAAAATTATTCGGATTCTCTTTAAAATTACTTGTTATTTGTGATTTTTCATTATTTTTTAGTTTATCTCCGCCGTCAAAAAAGTCAAAGATACTTCCCAAAACTCCGCTTTTTTCTTGTTTATTAATTAAATATTCGTTGTCTGTTTTATTACATATACTAGAGCTAATGAATTTCTCTTCCGGATTATTTATTTCTATAAATCCTTCTTTTGTTACTTTATAGTCTGTTTCAATTTTTGGAATGTTCTTGCCTCTATCAGTGTAATCAATTATCTCACTACTCTTTTTTAATCTGAACCATGCCATAGATTAATAGATACTTTGTTTTTTTTAAATATTTGGATTATAAGTTCATATCTCTCCTTTTTGTAACTTTTAAACTCTAGGTTTATTTTATCGATTGTTGATGATTCTTTAATATAATTACTAATACTATCCAATAACTAACTTTCTAATTGACTAATAATATTTTACTAACTGGTCCCCCTCTATAACTTAAAGAAGTGATAAGAAGGTTTAAATAATTATTTACTTATTCCTATGTATAAAAAAGAGATGGTAGATACAACCGATGTTCATAAAATTATAAAGAAAATTCTAGAAAAATCTGGAGCTTCAGGTAAACCTACTGAAAGTCATGAAATTACTTATGATTCTCCAAGTGAGACTCTTGAACCGATTTATTTCTGGATACTTGATATGATGAATGGTCTTTTTGGTGGAAATGTAGAAAAAATTGTAGATAATTTCTCAGCTTCCCCTGGATCAGGTTATTTTTCTGAATTAAGTCAAAAAAAGACAATATTACAAAAAAATGTTTCAGAAACTCTTGCAACTGTAAATACAGTTATTAAAAGCATTGTCAATATTATTTATGATTTGAAGGATTTTGAGATTAGGCTTAAACACTATGAGGCTTGTAGGTCCAAAAATAAATCAGAGGCAGAAGCTGGAAATCTGGCTTTGAAACAGATTTGGATGGATAATGTCGATATAAAAAGAGGCAATGGGAGTATCAATATGCTTACTGCGAATTTGCAATTTGTTACTCTGAGAGATGCTTTTATGGTTGCAAATACTCCAGAAGATGTGGATAAATTAGATTTAAATGATAGGGTAAAAAGAATCCTTAAACCAAGAATTGCCGAATTTAACGAATGGAAGAAATTAAGCGAACAAGAGCTTATCAAGAGATTTAATATAGAAAAAAATTATCTTAAAAGCCAGGTAAATATGTTGCAATTATATTCTAGATGGATAAAACCTTATCTTAAAGCAGCAACTCAATTAGAGATGTCTGATTCTTCAAATCCTGCTCTTGTTACTGTCTTTAATACTATATATCTACAATTAACTTTAATGGGAAAGAGAAAAGTTGATTTTGATGAAGCAATTTTATCAAAAAAAATTCCTAAAGGCGTGAAAAAACCTAATAGAGACTACTATGCAGTGTTAATTGTTGACTTTTCTTTTAGAGGCATCCCTCAAAGAGTTGGACAAAACTATGTATTTGGAGGTAGAGCAACTGTTTC
>JAWAMY010000030.1:0-7439 GCA_038895635.1 Candidatus Pacearchaeota archaeon
CTGAAGAAGGCGAAGTATTCACAATAACAAATTTTGTTTCTTGAAGCCTACCAAATGGAATTGCTCCTACTCCAAACCCGTTTAAAAGTCCTCCGAATATATCCTCTATGTCTCCAAATTCATCAGACATTAGATCTCTTCTTCTTTGAACTCCCCCTAAAACGACTATATCTCCCTTAATTACTGCTCTACCTAGCAATCCGTTTCTAAATACTTCTGGATCACCATGAACGACTACATTTTCTTGCAGAGGCGCAATTGTTACCTTTTTAGCTTCTTTAACTTCAATAGGCTGAACTATAACGCTTTCCCCAACTCCTGTTTTTGCATTTCTTCTTATTATTCCGTCAATTCTTATTATTCCCTCCCCGATATCTGCTGGGTATGCTTTATCTACTATTGCTACCGTTTCTCTTCCCCCTTTAATTAATATAACATCTCCTCTTCTTAATCCAAGAGCTTTCATTGTTTCAGTATCAATTCTTGCTATCCCTTTATATGCATCATCTTGCGATGCCTCAGCAACTCTTAATTTTACTGAACTATTCATTTTTTCTTTCATGAAGTTCCTCCTTTGATAATTTATCAAATATTAAGGATATCTTTCCAATACTCTCAAAATGTATTTTAATCATTTCATCCATGATTCTATTTTGTTCATTTATGAAATTTATTATTTCTTTAGGAATGGATATTGCATAACTATTTCCAACCATTCTTAGCTTTACAAGATACTCCTTATTTTTAAGATTTAAATATCTTTCATATTCTATCTTATCTTCTGGATGAATGATCTTATTGCAACATTTCTTACATTCTACTGCTCTGAATATAAATCCATTTCTAATAAATTGTGTTTTTTGCATTTTTGAATTACAATTTTTACATATTATTGTGTTTTCAAATATATCCATTTTTAAGTTACCTCCTATCTTAATTTTATTCATAAATACTTAACAGATTATATAGTAATACTATACGAGTATCTAATTATGTATACACATTAAATATATACAACTATTTAAATCTTTTGGTGTATCCTTTAAAATCTATTTTTATAATCGGTAAAGTTAAAAACCGTAATTTACTATCTCTTTTATGACTCGCTACTATAAAAAGATTAAAAGTCTCCTTACTAATTTTTGGAATTATATCTGGAAGGGAGATAGTTTAGGTAGTTGGTTAACTTTTATAATTGTCACTTTTTTATTCATTAAGTTTGTTTTTTTCCCTACTATTTCTTTTATCATGGGATCAAAGTTACCTATTGTCATCGTAGAGTCATGCAGCATGTATCATACATATGAATTTGAAGAATGGTGGAAAAAAAATGGTAAATGGTATGAAGAAAGAAATATTTCTAAACAATCCTTTCTAAATTTTCCATTTGTAAATGGATTCTCTAAAGGAGACATCTTTTTTGTGGTAGGGGTTAAAAAAGAAAAGATTAGAGTAGGGGATATTATTATCTTCTATTCTGGTTCTAAAAATCGACCAATAATTCACAGAGTTGTTGATTTAGATCCAATACAAACAAAAGGAGATAATAATCGCATTCAGTTTTCTTATTATAATAATCTTGAGAATATTGATGAAACAAACATTCGTGGAGAACAAATTATTGGTAGGGTCTTACCATTTAAAATTCCTTTTCTTGGTTGGGTTAAACTAATATTTTATGAACCATTTCGCTCTAAAAATGAAAGAGGATTCTGCTTTTAGATTATTATCTTATCTGTGTATTATTCCCATCACCTATATTCTGGTTTTTTCTTGATTCACAGTTAGGATTAAAACAAAATACCCATGGTTTCTTACCTTTTTTTATGGCCACAAGTAAGGGCATTCCACACTTTTCGCAAACAGCATTACTTTTTTTTATTAGATACTTTGGAGGTAAAGAGAATGTTGTTTGACAATTAGGGTACTGTGAACATGCTAAGAAATGTTTTCCTGTTTTTTTACTATATTTTATTGTTAACATTCCATCATTACAATTTGGACATTTAGCAATACTGCTATCTTCTCTTTCCTTTTTCCACATTTCTTCAATAGCATTCATTAAATCTCTTCCAATTTTCTCTTTATTTTTGTTAAAATCATCTGCAATCTTCTTTATAATCTCCTTTGCTTCTTCAAGAATTGCCCTTTCTTTATCAAATGGTTTTTTTGATTCTCTTATTTGCTCTAATTCTCTTTCTATTTTCCTTGTTAATTCCTCATCAATTATTATTGGACAATTCTTTTCTAAGCTTTCTACTAATTTTAGTCCTAAACTTGTTAATTCTATATTCCTCTCTTTTATGTATCCTCGCGAGTATAATATCTCAATTATTCCTGCACGTGTAGCTTTTGTTCCTAGGTTTCTTTTTTCAAGCTCAGAGATTATTGAAGCAGGCGAATATCTGTGAGGAGGTTGAGTTAATTTTTCTTCTACTATCACTTCTTCAATTATTGCCTCTCCTTTCATTTCTGGAATTTCCTTTTCATTTATAATCATTGGATATACCTCCATCCAACCTTTATTTTTAATTGAGATGCCTTTTGTATAAAATTCATCCTTATTTATATTTGCAATTATCTTCCTATTACTAATCAAAGCATCTTCACAGAAACAAGATATAAACCTCTTTACAATTAATTCATAAATTTTCTTTTCTTCTCCTTCTAATCTTTGAAATTCTCCAGTAGGGTAGATTGATGGATGAGCCGGGTCACTCTTTTTTCCCTCTATTGGTATTTTTCTATTTATATACTTTGTTTGATCAAAATGCTTTTCTAGTCTCTTTATTATTTTATCATATCCTATTTCTTTTGGTAATTTTTGGCTACTTGTTCTAGGATAAGATATAACTCCCGAGAGATATAACTTTTGAGCTATCTCAAGAGTTTTTGATGGTACTATTTTAAAAAATTTATAAGCTTCTGTTTGTAAAGAAGTTAAATCAAATGGAACAGGGGGATTTAACTTTTGTTCAGAGTCTTCTGTTTTTATTGCAACTTTTTTTCTACTTAAATTATTAAATCTTAATAATTCTTCTTTTTTTGTTATGCTCTTTGATAGCTTTAGTCTAACTTTTTGTCCGATATTATTGACTACATCAATATAAATATCCCAGTATTTCTCTGGCTTGAAGTTGATTATTTGTAATTCTCTTTTAGCAAGAATTTTTAATGTTGGTCCTTGCACTCTTCCTATTGACATAATTCTAAAGAATCCAATACTTTTTATTGCATCCATTAAAGCTCTTGATAAATTTATTCCGTACATCCAATCAAGATAATGCCTTGTTTCTCCAGCAATTCCCTGTTTCCAATCTAAACTATTTGCTCTATTCTCATATGATTTATTTATTTCCTCTGCAGTTAGTGTTGAGAACTTCATCCTTTTCGCATCTTTAAGTTTACAGATATATCTAACTATATTCATTCCAATTACTTCTCCTTCAATATCATAGTCTGTAGCAATTATAATTTCTGATGCTCTTCTACATAGTTTCTCTATAACTTCATAGTATTTTTTTGTAAAATCATTTTTTTTAACAATAAAATTTGGTACCCAAGTAAGTTCAAATACTGGCCATGAATTATCTCCTTCTTTTTGAGTAAGTGTGAATAGATGTCCTACAGCACAAGCAACTTGGATTATCTTTTCTCCACGCATTATTTCATAGTAAGGTACATTTCCACTAGTCTTCTTTACTACCTTTTCTCCAAGAGCATAGGCTATCTTAAGAGCTGCTTGAGGTTTTTCAGTAATTACTAATATTGGTCCATTTTTATTTAAACTATTATTTCCATTCTTTGAGATATATTCAATCCAATCTTCTACTAATGAGCTCTTACTTTTTTTTGATTTTTTATTTGTTTTTTTACTTTTGCTTTTTGATTTTTTATTGGACTCTACTTTTTTATTTTTCTTATCTATAATTTCTACTTCTCCCTCCTTTATTCCCACAGAAATAGAATTCTTTAAATCTCTTTCATTTAGAGGAACAAAATCATCCTTTATTAATCTTTCACTGTATTTTTTAATTATGTCATTATTCTTTTCTTTTCTATTTTTCATTTCAATTCTCATTTAGTGATCTAAGTATTTTTTAAATAATCTCCTTTTTATATTTCTGTAGGTAATTCTTAAGTAATTTTATTCCTTTAATATATTTTTCATTTACTTTCTTTTTTCTCATTCTTAATTCCAATGCAATTTCCTCTAAATTTTTATTCTTAAATATTCTTCTTTCTAATATCTTCTTAGTATTATAATCATCTATCACCTCATCTAAACCTATTCTAACTCTTTCTATTATTCTTTCTTTATCTGTCTCATTTATTATATCTTTCTTATCTTCGTTATACTTAATTAATTCAATTCTCTCACATTCTTTATAGATTTCTTCATTTAATGAGGTTACATATATTTTTTGATCAAGAGTTATCATTTCCATAACTTCCTTTTTATTGTATTTTTTTTATTGTTTCCTTCATTAATTCTTTTTACAATATATTCAATCTCTCCTTCATTTTTGTCTTTTTCTTTATAGTAATCTTCTCTTATTCTATATATTTGAGATAGTAATCTCTTTTTATCTGGAGGAACTTTAATTAAATTTTGATTATTTAAATAGTCCCATATTCTTCTTTCAATTATTACAGCTGCATAAGTGCTTAATTTTACTTCCTTTTCCGTATTATAAGTATCGATTGCCTCAATTAGAGCTAAATTTCCATCACTGATTAATTCCATTAATAAGTCCTTTCTATTATAACTTGATGATATATACCTCTTTGCTAAACTAATTACTAATCTAAGATTTGAGTTTATTAGTTTCTCTCTACTATCAAAATCTCCCTTTCTTGCTTCCTTTAGCAACTCTAATTGCTCTTCACTAATTAGTATAGGATATCTTTTTATACTTTCAAAGTAATTTCCTAATCTCATACATGTTATATATTTTAGCATCTTTTAATATCTTTGTAACTTCCTTTTGAAAAGATTTAAAAACTTTCGAATATTAAGGTATCGATTATAAATTTATTATATAAAAGAGATATTATGGAATTTTGTCCAAAGTGTGGGTCTGTTCTCGAAGAAAAGAGAAAGAATATAGGATGTGTGAGATGTGGTTATACTGTTAAAGCTAAAATCAAATTAGAGGCAAAAGAAAAGATTAGAGAATCTCATGAGATAGGAGTTATTAGGGAAAAAGATACTGATGTTTTTCCGATTGTTTCAATAGATTGTCCAAAGTGTTCTTCGAAAGAAGCTTATTTTTGGACTTCTCAGACTCGTTCTGGTGATGAAGCTGAAACTCGTTTCTTCAAATGTATAAAATGCAAGCATACTTGGAGAGAATATAAGTAATTTTATTATTATTTTTAATTTTTATTTAATATTAGATGTATTTTTATAGTGGACTCGAGGGGATTCGAACCCCCGACACCTGGATTAAGAGTCCAGTGCTCTAACCAGACTGAGCTACGAGTCCTTTTAATCCTATTTTAAGGGTTAATTTACTTATAAATTTAATCTCTTTATAGAATAAGTTTTTTAATCTTAGTATTTTTAACTACTGACTAATTGTTTGATATTCGCAATATTATCTGCAACAATTTCTCCTTTTTTTGTTAGTTTTATTAATTTTATTCTCCCTTTCTTTTCAAATACTACTAATCCTAATTCCTCAAGTGTTTGTAATATCTTTACAGCATGACTATAAGTACAATCAACTTCTTTTGCAAGAAGAGAACCATATCTCACTCTTGCTAATTTTCTTAATGCTATCATCATTAATGCAGGCTTTCTTCTAAAGAAGATGTCAAAATTATCTTTTATTTTATCTTCTTCCATTTTAGATATTACAACCTATACTTTGGATTATAATATAGCCCTTTTAAACTTTTTGGATATTTATAAATTCCAAAATTAATCTTTTTTACTACCTATATATAGTTATTTTTCTATTATAGTTTTAAGAAATTAAATCGTTATCTTCTTAAAGTACTTGATTATTCACTTAAATTTCTCATATAGTTTTAAATATCCTTTAGCAAGAAGTTTTGGATATCCTTCTATAAACTCAATTTTACACTCCTCAGAAGATAGTATTTCTTTTATTGAATCACTTTCTCTAGTTGTTTGTGAATTGATTATTAGGTTAATTAAAGCTTTCTTACTGATAATTATCCTTATATCTTCAGAATTTGATTCACCTTTATTAGTAATTATTTTATTATCTTTTATCTCAGAATTAAATGTCTCTCCATCAATGCTAATCTCTACTTTTGGGGTTTCTCTTGTAATTGGAATTGAATTCAATGAACTAAAGCCTATTAAATTTAAAACATAATTTACTTCATTTATTCCAATAGAAATCTCATTTAAATCTTTTCCTTCGAAGGACGGTTTTTTTATTTCTGTTGGTTTTCTTTGGGAGATATCTCTCTTATAAATTATGTCCTCTTTATAGATTAAGATTAATGATATGGATATAATCATTATACTTACACTTAATAGAAGAATAATTACCCTTTTCATCTTTTTAAGTGATAAGGTTTATTAATAAATCTTCTTAAAATAACTTATGGAAAACAAAAATTCATCAAAAAATTCATTTAGAATTTTAGCTGCAGGAGATATCCATAGTGATAAAGGTCTTGTAAAGAAATTAGCTGATAAAGCAGATAGAGAAAATGTAGATTTAGTAATTTTAGCAGGCGATTTAACTCTCTTTAATACAGAGACTTATGGATTAATGAAGCCCTTTAGTTTAATTAATAAACAGGTACTTTTAGTTCCAGGAAATCATGATACTATTGAGTCAGTTAATTTTCTTGTAAAGAAGTATAATAATGTTTGGAATCTTCATGGCTACGCAATTAGATTAGGAGATATTGGTATTTTTGGAGCAGGCGGAGCTAATATAGGTCCATTTACCTTCTTTAATGATGAAGAGCTTTATAGCCTTCTTTTAAATGGTTTTAAAAGAATTAAAGATTCTAAATTTAAGATAATGGTAACACATGTTCACCCATCAAATTCATTAATAGAGAAGTTTACATCGTTTTTTACTGGTAGTCATGGAGTTGAAAAAGCAATTAAAAAATTTAAACCAAATATTGCTATCTGTTCACATGTCCATGAAGCAGCAGGTATTGAGGAGAGATTAGGAAGCACTCTTCTTATAAATGCGGGTAGAGATGGCAAATTAATTGATATTAAACTTATCTCCTAATAGTACGAAGAGCCATACTCTGGTTCTAAACACTAAAAAATAAGCTTAATTATTAGACCTCAAACATGACTATCTTTTTATTTCGCTTTACCTAAACTCTTCCCTTCTCCTAATATCTGATGGATTAATTTTTCTTTGTATGTTTGAATTTTGTCCAGGAGTAATCTTTGCACTTGTATTTCTATTTTCTTCCATTCTTGAACT
>JAWAMY010000031.1:0-7255 GCA_038895635.1 Candidatus Pacearchaeota archaeon
CTTATTTGCCAAGTGTAGATGTATCGTTTTCAAATCTTTATGGCCCAATAACTGCTTAATGTATCGAATACCAGCGCCAGATCCTAATAGATGAGTCGCAAAGCTGTGCCTTAGCGTATGCGGCGTGATATTCTTTTTTTAGCTCTGCTTTCTTGGAAGCAGCATAGTACTTTTCTTCTGGAGAATAGATTTTATTATAATTTATCATACAGTTTATTATTGGGCTAACTTTATAAAATCTCGCTTTATCCTAATTACGGATATTAAGCGAATATTTATCTCGCTCAATAGTTGTTATGCTCGATTGTTTTGTAGCGAAAGATTTATTAACTTCAACATCTTATCTAAAATTATGCCAGAAAAAAAATCAAAAGAAGATACATATAGTTACAAAGGATGGTTAAATTCTGATAGTTTTCTAAAAAGAGCATTCGCAATAGCCGGGTATAATATGGTTGCGGTATTAATTATCTATGGCATAATTTTAGGAGTGGTAATCCTTTTACTACTTCTTTTTGGTGGAATTGGTTTATTATTTGGAGCATAATAAATTCGCCAACAAAAACTCAAAAATTTTCTTTCCGAACGTTACACTAAAATTTCGTCTTCCCTTCGGTCAGAGAGCATAACAGCAATTTAACGGTTCCGCTTCCTTGCAGAAAGCCCCACCTAAATCCTGCTTGGCAAGACTTCGTTAAATCGCATATTTTCAACGTAATTATCAATATATGACTACAAAAAATTTAAATACAAACTAGTAATAATGAATTATTATGCCAAAAAATCCACTTGCGATTGATATAAAACCTGTTGGTATTTGGCGAACTTCAAGAAAATCTAAAAAGAGGAAAAATATTTCTTTTACAGAAAAAGCGATTTTATGGGAAAAAAATAAATCACACATCTGTCATATCTGCAGACAGAAAATACATTCTTTAACAGAAGCAGAAGTTGACCATATAAGAGCACATTCTAAAGGCGGTCAGACTGTGAGTTGGGCACATCGCGCATGTAATAGATTAAAAGGTAAAAAATCCCTTTCTGAAATTCATAGGAGATTGGGAATTAAAACTAAGTCTAATAAAAGAAAATCTACTAGAAAGAAATCAACAAGGAATTATTGGGTTAATCCTATAACAGGTAGAAAAGAAAAGGTCCAACCTTTATTCCGACTTTAAATAACTAAAACTCGACTCGCGTTCTTCTTTTAGGTCTTCTTCTTGCTTTAAAACTAACAATCTGACCGCTCCTTGTTCTAAAAGATACGGGTCTTTTAGTTTTAGTTTTCTTTTTTCTTGCTAAAAACGATGGCATAATAATTTGTAGAAACTTATTAATATAAAAATTTTGCGGAGCCTTTCGTTCGCACCTTTTCATATGGCTTCGCCCTACTCGACCACGTTGCACTCTCGCCTATTGGCTCGGGGCGTTGAACAGCGATTAATAGGGAAAATCCTGCGAATTTCCCCCAAATTTTCGCAAGCGAAAACTTCTCTTAATCGCATATGTTAATTGAAATTGCTGGGGGGTTGCCTTTCGATACATTTATAACTTCCGTTGAAATAACCAATAATTATGGCAGAACAACAATATCCTGAACCGACTTGCGGGGCATTAATTTTCAATCCAGAAGGCAAAATCTTCTTGATGAAATCCCACAAATGGAAAAATAAATATGTAATTCCCGGTGGGCATGTTGAACTTGGCGAAAAAATTGAGGATGCTTTGAAAAGAGAAATCAAAGAAGAAACAGGATTGGATATTTATGATATAGAATTTATCTGTTTTCAAGAGTTTATTTATGGTAAAGAATTTTGGAAGAAAAAACATTTTATATTCTTTGATTTTGCTTGCAAAACGAATTCAACAGAAGTTAAACTTAATTCTGAGGGACAAGAATTTGTATGGGTCACTTTAAAAGAAGCACTGAAATTACCCGTTGAACCCTATTCTAAGAAAACAATTGAAGAATACTTAAAAAAACATAAATGAAAAGGCCCCTCCGCAACTTGCTCACTATCATTCACCACGCTGCGCTTTCGCTACACTTCGTTCCGCTCAGGTCACTTAACATAGCTTATGAGGAAATTTGCTCGGCTCGCAAATTTGCCAAATTTTTCTCCCCGTGGTAGAAAAACTTCCCATAAGCCGATACTTTAGGCGTAATTCGAAAACCTGCCTTTCGCGGAAAGGAGACCGTAAATTATGACAATGTTGTTGCCTTCGTTAAAATTCACAAAACAAAAAAGAAAAGACGAAATTGCTTCGCAAATCGTCTAACAAAATTTTAACGAAATTTTTTCTTATCTTTACGAGGGAGCGCCGCCGAGTCCTACAGATATATTATCTGCCTTCGGCAGAATTTATAGGAACGAAGCATTCTTTTTTTTAGTTCAAACCTAATTTCTCATTGAAAACTGTAATAAACTTGGCTTTTGTTCCTTCATTAAAGAATGGCATACCAATTAGTTTATAGCTTTCATTTTCCGCTAAAGTCTGTAATTGATAATTACTTTCAATCTCTTTCAAAAAATCTTCTTTCCATTGGTCTGTCTTTAATAGATGTGTTCCTTTTGGTTCAATGAATAGTTGATATTGTATTAGTTTTTGTTTACCTTTTTCTTTTAAGAAGAGTAAAAAATCCGGTTCTATAGGTTTACCATCTGAAAATCTGTATATCTTAAATAAGTTTGCATTTCTTATAAGGTATATCTCAGAATATTTCCGCCCCAACTTATCCATAATTCCGTTTAGGAATTGTATAAAATATTTCTCCTCGGAAGTTCCATAATCTTCATTATATACATACCAATTCTTATCTGATAGGTTTAGTTTTAAGTTTTCCTTTGTTGTTTCACTCATTGCAATACCAAATTCTTGGTCTGAATAATCTCCAACATTTATGTTTAATATCTTGTCGCTCACAACATCTTTAATCTTATGATTGACAAATAATTTTGTTCCTTTGTATTCTGTGTAGCTTGCCTTTATTTGTAATTCTAATTGTTTGAGAACGTTTAAGCATATCTCAAGTTTGTCTTCTGAGGTCAAGTTGTCTAATCTTGTTTTTGAACTTCTCACATCTACTTTTATCTGCCTCAATGACTCAATAAATTCTTTAATTGAATTTAACTTCGGAAAGTACTTCTGCAAATTATCAAACTTATAAAAATCAAGTTTTGAAATTGCTTTTCTTATTATTGTTTCATTAAAATTTTTAAATTCAAATTGCCTAGTAACTCTGTCTTCTTCTGCCCTTGTTTCATCTGTAAAAATTGCTCTGTCCTGTGTAAATCCGCTTCTTAAATTAAACACACCAAAATTTTTTGAAACATCAATGTCGTTTATATCCTTAATTTTCGACCTATCTGCTTCTACCTTTTGATTGATAAATATGAATCCGTTTTTCCAGAAATCTGTTTTTTTAATATCCTCTTTAACTTTAAGATGAATCACTTTAGGCTCTTGTGGAGGCATAATTCCGGATTCTCTTAATGCAGTAGCTAATTCTTGTATGTATCTCGGATTATGTGAACTATGATAATATAATTCTTCAACAATTTTTAAATCGTTATCTAATTCTTGGTCAAACTTTCTTTTGAACTTATCTTGTTCTTCACTTAATTTAAATGGAAAATATCTTGCACCTCTTCCTATAAGTTGAGCTTCTGCAATAGTCGTTTTTCCTGGCCTATTTCCTTTGCTATCTCTTGTGTTGTATAATCTTACAATATCAAACAAGTTTAGAACATCCCACCCCTCGTTAAGCATATCAACCGCAAAAATAGCTCTTATTTCATTGTTTTCTTTCTCTAACGAGTTTAGTTTTAACTGCTTCTCTTTATCAATGTTGTTAGAATCAAGAAGCATACATTTTTCTTCTGAGAAGTCCTCTTTTAGCTCAGTAATTAAATTATCAAATGAGATTCCTTCTTTCTCAAAATATTCAAATGCCTTTTGTAAAACACTTCCACCTGATTGAGATTTTATTCTTTGAATGTCTTTTGCTGTTAGGTTTTTTATCGCTTCTCTAAATTTTGCCTCGTTTTCTTCTGATTCTTTAATTGTTTTTGATTTAAAGAGAATTACTGGTTTTAGATGCAACTTGTTTTTTTCTGCTATTTTTCTTCTGTATTGACTTAAAATCATAGCTTGAAGCATTCTATCAATATTGTCTAAATCTGCCTGTAAAACCTTTACTTCTTTTGAATATCCATCCTGTCTGAACTGTTTTAAGCTGTATTCGTAAATGATTTTGTTTTGATATTTTTCATAAATTGCGGCATTACTTAAATCAACTGTTGCCGTATACTCAAGCATTATGTTTTCAGTATTGGAATTGAAAATATTATTTACTGTATGCTCCCATGTAGTTTTAGCAATAGCTTCGTCTTTACCCAAATTATTTTTTGTCCACGCATTTATATGATGGGCTTCATCAGAAATAATAACAATTTTTTTATCTTTAAAATCTTCATAAGTTAGAGTATTTTCTCTTGGCGTATTCATGTTCGTATGTAACCCTTGAATTGTTGTAAATAATATGTTTATGTCATCATTATTTGAGGTCTCAAAATTAGCTACTTCATTAATTCTTACTTCTTTTTCTCCAAACTTTATTTTTTCATTAAACAAATATTTTAATGATTCAGAATTAAGAAAATTATCTCTTGTTTTTTCTATTATGTTGGTACTGTTTACAAAATATAAGAAATTTCTATATCCTTTGTTATAAAGGTAAAGAATATTAGCAGCCATTAAAAGAGTCTTTCCTGAACCAGTTGCCATGTGAAACAATAATTGAGATGGTTTTATTCTGTTTAGGTCTTCCTCTATATAATAAATAAATCTTGCTATTGCCTCTATCTGATACTCTCTTAATTCAAAAGCAGGATTGAGGTTGTCTTTAATAAACTGCGGGATTTCTTTGTTTAACAGTCCCCTCTTAGATAAAATATCATATTCCTGCTTTAATGTTGTTCCATTAGCCATATTACAACCCCTTGTAAAATTTATTATTTAGCTCAATATCTTCCTTGCTTATATTATATTGGGTATCTTTCATTTCACTATAATTTACATATAGATTATTTGCGTCCAAGCATTCAATAAGAAGCTTCTTTTGCTCTTCAGCAGACAATTTCTTAAACTCTTCAATATTATCATCAAATAGTTTTTCATCTACCCTATAACTCAAAAATGCGTGCTGCTTCATCTCTTCCCAAATCTTGAGAAGCTCTTTTGAGTCTTTAGCTTTCATGATTTTTTGGACGAATTCTTCGTTGAGTTCCTTTAACTCCATATAAACAAAATCACCACCACCCTGCCAATTAACTGCTTTTGATATACCAGTTTGGTCTCCATTGATGACATTCTTTAATCTAACAACAGCACTATTTTCGCCATAATCAAGCTGTTCAATACCAATATATTGCCTGCCCATTTTATGAGCAACTGCACAGGTTGTTCCACTTCCTAAAAAGAAGTCTAAAACTAAATCACCTTTTTGTGTAGATATCTCTATAATTCTTTTTAATAGAGCTTCCGGTTTCTTACCGCTTTTAAGTTCAACATCCCCTTCCGGTCCAATTACATCCCAAGAAATATCAGTCCATAAATTTTCAGCAACTTGTTTTTTTATAATTTTTGTTTCTTTAATATATGCAATATCTTTTAACCATTGAACAATTCTTTTATTGTAAAAATTTACTTGACTAATTACACCCACATTTTTTCCTCGACTAGGGATATATTCAATTTCATAAAACCCCTTATCAGGCAAATTTTTTATAACTTTTTTCATCAAGCTACTTTGTGGTCCATAAGTCAGAAAGAATTTATAAAAATTTTCTAAATAAAATCTTTTTTCTTTTTCATTATTTTCTACTTTTTTAACCTCAATATTTTTATATTGATAAATTTTTACTTTTTCTCCTCTTGCATCAGTAATTTCTTTTACCAAATTTCTTTCTCCAAAATTTTTTACATATAAACTATAATCATCCATCAGCTCATCATCAAATTCAAATTCCATATATTGTTTTTCTTTTGTTTTAAGAAATTTACTTTTTGACTTTGCATATATCAAAATATATTCAATTGTATCTAACAAAAAAGCATCTTGCCCCACTCCTGCTGCTTGTTTTTTTCTAACTACCACATTATTAAGGTAATTTTCACGAGCAAAAATTTCGTCTAAAATAATTTTTAAATAATCTCTTTCCTCACTATCTATTTGCACAAAAATAACTCCATCCTCTCTTAACAATTCTCTCGCCACTTCTAATCTATTCTTCATAAAAGTAAGCCAAGTTGAATGATTAAAATTATCATTATACTTAAACTCGTCATTTCCGGTATTATACGGAGGGTCAATATAAATCAATTTTACCTTTCCAGCAAATCTTTTCTTTAAAGAATGCAAAACTAAGAGATTATTTCCTTTTATGATTAAGTTGTCTGTTGGCTTTATTTCTGTAACTTTATGCTCTCCTTTCGCGTCAATTCTCTTAAAATTGGTAAAAACTTTTGGTTCTAATAATCTGTCAATTTCATCCGGAGCGAGAATAGTGTTGTAAAAAATCTCTTTTCTTTTCTCGTCTTCCTTTTCTTGTCCGCCTTCAAGAACACAATCCTTGTATGGCCAAGCTAAAACCACTTCTTTACTTTTGGAGATATAATTACCATCAGCAGTTAATCCAATCTTGTTTTTGAAAGCTGTATAAGAATCAGGCAAAAACTCTTTGTTATCAATAAACTTCATAAATTTCTCTTTGTCAAAAATTAATGTTCCTTCAACATCTGTAAAAAAATGTTCTTTAATTTTCTTGTTACTTAAAAGAAGCTTAATCAAATCTTTATCTAATTTTAATGCTAATTCTACAATTCTGTTTTTTAAAAGATTACCTTCTGAAACCACTCTATCATCTTTCTTCAAAAGTGATTTTAATTCTTCCATTAATGCCATTTTTTTGCACCCTCTTTAAGCTGTTCTTCCATCATAATCTCAAACTGGCGAGATACTATTAAACCTCTCTTTTTACAGTATTCCCTGTATTTATCATATAGTTCAGATTCTACCTTTAATGTAACGCTTTTACTCGGCACTTCCCACACCTATTAAGAAATATTTAGACATATTTATAAATCTATTGGAACAACACCCTATTTAACGAAATGGCAGCGCAACGAAAGTCGCAAATAAAAATATAATAACTGCAATTTATGGTATTGCGAAATATATTTCAGCATATAT
>JAWAMY010000032.1:0-6959 GCA_038895635.1 Candidatus Pacearchaeota archaeon
AAATATTATTGATGGAGCATTTTTTTCTGCATTCTCAAAAACCTTTCTAAGATTTTCTTCACTTTGTCCATACCATTTACTCATTATCTCTGGTCCATTTATCGCAAAGAAGGAAGCTCCGGCTTCATTAGCCACTGCTTTTGCAAGTAGAGTTTTTCCAGTTCCAGGAGGACCATAAAGCAAAACACCTTTTGGTGGCTCTATTCCCAGTCTTTCAAAAAGCTCAGGATGTTTTAAAGGAAGCTCTACCATTTCTCTTACCTTTTGTATCTCTTCTTTTAGTCCGCCTATATCTTCGTAGGTAACTTCTGGTACTTTTTCTTCTATCGGTTTTGTCATCTCCTCTAAAACTTCTATTTGAGTATCTTCAGTAACCCTTACAATACCTTTAGGTGTTGTAGAAACTACAATAAATTTTTCTGCTCCGAAGGAAGGGAAAAATAATTCTTCCATGCTCATACCAAAAATCTCTGAAAAGAAATCATCTCTATCTGCTCTTCTTACAATAGGCTTTGGAATTATAATATCTCCTGTTTTTAGTGGTCTCATTAACAATCCATGTTGAAAAACATCACCGCTTACTTTTATTGTTACTCCAGGTCTTGCTGGAGCTAAAGTTACAGATTCAGCATCCTTTACTTCAGCTTTTCTTACTGTTACATATTCTCCTATTGATGTTCCGCAATTTCTTCTTACTAATCCATCCATTCTTATGATATCTAGCCCTATATCCGCAGGATAAGCTCTTACCGCAATCGCCCCTGTACGTCTATTTCCTATAATCTCTACTATATCTCCTTCCTTTATTCCGATCTTTTTCATGTTTTTAGCATCCATTCTAACTATTCCTAAACCAACATCTCCTCTTTCAGTAAGCTCCCCTACCCTAAGTTTAATTTCTTTGTTTTCATTTTCTTCTTTCATTTCGCATCACAAAATCCTCTTTTGTAATAGCTTTACAACTATAACTAATAAATTTTAGAAATATTAATATTTTCTATTTTTAAATTTTTTTAGGATAGTCAAAAAGCTCTCAATATCATAATTCAAGCTAAAGTTAGATATAAATGACGGCACCACAAAAACTTTCTACAAAGTCACCATTAGATAAGCTGCTTGACGGCGGAATTGAAAAAGATACAATAACGAATGTATATGGCGAACCAGGTAGTGGAAAAACTAATTTTGCAATGCTTTGCACCATTTCTTGTATTGAACAAGATAGGAAATCTTTATTTATTGATACAGAAGGTGGTTTTTCTTTCGAGCGATTTAAACAACTTACAAAAGAAAACTTCTCTGAATATTTGAAAAAGATAATTTTAATTATGCCTAAAACATGGGAAGAGCAGATAAAATGTATTGAAAATTTAGAAAAGATATTGGAGCATGAGGATATAGGACTAATTGTTATCGATTCTATAGTTTCTCTTTATCGTTTAGAAATAAGTGAAGAAAATTTTCAGAGAGTAAATAGAGAGCTTTCTCGCCAGTATGCGATTTTATCTAATATCTCAAGAAGTAAAAACATACCAACGCTTGTTACAAATCAAATTTATTCTGTTAGCGGAAAAATAGAGTTGACATCACGATTAATAGGAAAATATTGGAGCAAAGCTTTGATAAAATTTGAAAAATTGGATATACCAAATCATAGGCTTGCAACAATAATAAAACATCGTTCGCTGCCAGAAGGAAAAAAGATAGAGTTTGAAATCACTAAAGATGGTTTGAAAGAAGTTAGAAAAATTTCAATATTCTAATATCAAGATCGCTCTATAGATTATTTCAAGATCGCACCATAGATTATTGACTATTATTACCTTTTTAATAATAAAGTTTATCAAATTTAATTTGTATGCTTAGTAATTAATATCTTTTAATTAAAATCTTTAAAACAAATTTTAATTAAAATCGATAAAATTATAATGTAGTCGCCTTCAAAGTGTTGATTTATGAGATTAGAAGAAGCAAGAGACATAATAATTTCTGCAATAGTTATAAGTATAGCTTTTTCAATTGCCATTTTAGGAGGAATATCAAAGTTAATAAAAACCTCTATAACCGATTTTTTAGCAATGCTTATTTTTTCTTTTATCGTAGTTGCAATAGGCTTTATTGCTCATGAGCTTGGGCATAGAAGCGTAGCAAGAAGGTTTGGTTGTTACTCAGAATATAAAATGTGGCCAAATGGATTGATATTAGCAATTTTACTGTCATTCTTTGGTTTTGTTTTTGCAGCTCCCGGAGCAGTAGTAATACATCCAAGAATAGATTTGTGGGGAAGAGTAATACCATTAACAAAGAAAAAAGCTGGTTTAATATCTATAGCAGGTTCTATAATGAACATCTTCCTTTCCATTACTTTTTTAATTCTATTCATTTTTTTCGATAATCCAATATTTTATTATGGCTTGAATATAAGTGCAATATTTCATTATGGCTCTAAAATTAATGCGTGGCTCGCAATATTTAATCTGATTCCAATTCCACCATTAGATGGATTTAAAGTATTTATTTGGAATAAAAGTGCTTGGCTTGCTACAATTGGTATAGCAATAGTTCTTTATGCACTTTCTTAGAAAAATTTCAGATAAATGCTTTTATTATCTTCCAATCAATTAAAATAATATGGAAGTTATAGAGAGTAAAAAAGAGGATTATACAACTCCAGAAATTGTAGTAGGAAGAGATTGGGAAGATTATAAAATCTTTGGTACTAAAGGAACTGTTTACATAGGTAAACATCTTGTTGGTACAGGAGAAGACGCTCATCTCACTACCCCTGTACTACTAGATGTTTTAAGACCACATATTATTACGCTTACAGGAAAGAGAGGAACTGGAAAAAGTTATAGTATGGGCATATTCGCCGAAGAGATACTTAATCTCCCTGAAGATATTAGAGAGAATTTGTGTGCTGTAATAATTGACACACAAGGAATATTTTGGACCATGAAACAACCTGTAGAATACTCTCCTTATATGAGAGAATGGAACATAGAACCAAAAGGTTTTGATGTAAAGGTTTATGTACCTGAAGGTCAGAAAGATATTTTTAAGGAGGCAGGCGTAGTTTTTGATGGTACTTTTTCTATCTCTCCTGAGCAATTAAGTTATTCTGATTGGCTCTTTGTTTTTGGAATAGAGATGACAGATATATTAGGAGTTTTACTTCAACGAGTTTTAAGTAAGAAGATGTTCAAAACTATAGAAGACATAATAAAAGAAATAAAAACAATAGATGGGTTTGAAAAGGAGAAACTAGCGCTAGAAAACTTTTTTGAAGCTACAAAGTATTGGGGAATATTTGGAGAACAAAAAATGCCTCCTTTGCTAGTGCCAGGAAAGGTTTCTATAATTGATGTTTCATTAACACCCCAATCAATAAGAGCATTGCTAGTAGCTTTGATATCAAGAATGATAATCTATGAAAGAACAATAGCAAGAAGGCAAGAAGAGTATGAAAAGATTAGTGGAGAAAAAAAGAAAAAGGTACCAATGTGCTGGCTTATGATAGATGAGGCTCATAATTTTATTCCTAATGTTGGAACTACAGCCGCAACAGAACCACTAATGAAAATAGTAAAGGAAGGTAGACAACCAGGCATTTCCTTAGTGCTTGCTACCCAACAACCTTATAAACTTCATCCAGATGCACTTTCACAATGCGATTTGATAATCTCTCACAGATTAACTTCGAAGGATGATATAGAAGCATTAAAATCTATAATGCAAACCTACATTCTTTTTGATATAACAAAATATATGGATGAGTTGCCAAGAGTTAAGGGTGTTGCATTAATTTTGGATGATAACTCAGAAAGATTGTATAAAATTAGAATTCGTCCAAGAATGAGCTGGCATGCAGGATCGAGTCCAGTAGCTTTGAAATCCAGAGTAGTTTAGAAATCGATATTTTTTATTTTTATCAAATACTTATACTTACATAAATTACTATGGTTCATATAATTGCTGCGCGTTGCGAAAGTCAAAAACATATATATTGTTAAAATTAAGAGATTTATCTAAATTCTTCTATTGTCTCTCTTTTGAATATTCTCTCTATCTTCCAGAAAGGTTCTTTCTCCCAAGGTAAAACTTCTTCAAATGTTTCTTTCTCAACTTTATAGAAAATTCCAATAGGAATCTTTGCATCCTGAGATAAGGAATAATCCCACTCTAACGCTTTTTTAATAGCGTCTTCAAAGCTTTTTTGATTATGTGCAACATCTTCGAGCTTGTATATCCTCTGAGAAAAGTAGCTAATAGTATTATGATAAGTTATGCAAGGCTGCAAAATATCTACAAATGCAAACCCTTTATGTAATATGGCTTCCTTCATAATCTTAGCTAAATGTTCTACATCTAAAGCGTAAGCTCTTGCAACAAAGGTTGCACCGCTAACAAGAGCTATTGAAATAGGATTTAATGGTTTTTCGTAGCTTCCAAAAGGAGTTGTAGAGCCGATAAAACCTTTTTCACTTGTTGGTGTAACTTGCCCTGTAGTTAATGCAAAGACCTTATTATTATTTACAAATAGTTTTATGTTTGCATTTCTTTTGCACGCATGAATAAAATGGTTCATACCCTCTGCATAAGTGTCTCCATCTCCTGCAAAGCCAATAGGAATAAGTTCAGGATTTCCAAGCTTAATTCCAAGCAATGAAGGTAAAACTCTACCATGCAAAGCATAATAGCTGCTCAATTCAAGATAATCATAAATTTTTGCGTGACAACCAATGCCTACAACTAATACTACGTTTCTTAGCTCTATCTTTTTTTCTTCGGCCAAAGATGTTAAAGCTTTTTTTGTAGCTGCCAATATAGCAAAGTTAGAACAACCTGGACACCATGTTTTTTCTGCATAAGTTTCTTTAACCTCTTTCCAATTATTATTCTCTTTTTCATAAGATTTTTCTTTTTTTGTTTTTTGTTTTATAGAAGAATCTTTTTCTTTCATATAAAATCAACCTATTTTAACTTTTTTATATTCTCTATTATTTCCTTCGGAGTAAATGGTCTTCCATCATATTTCAATATCTTTTTATCTATTATTATTCCTGTATTCTCAGCAATAACACGAGATAAGCAACCTGTAGCATTATTTTCCACTAAAACCAATGATTTAGCTTTTTTAAATTCTTTTTCTAAATCTCTTGGAAAAGGTGATAGATACGAGATTTGTATGAACTTATAATCATCTAAAGATTTCAAAGCATCAATAATAGCACCTTTTGTAGAACCCCATCCAATAATTATATTTTCTCCATTACCAAAAATTGAAAATGGGTTAAATCTTTTAACTTCTTCTTCTATTGAAATAAGCTTTCTTAATCTTTTTTCTTTCATTCTTGCTATTTCTTCGGGTTTTTCTGTAGTTATTCCATATTCATCATGCTCATAGCTACTTGCCCTAACTACAAAATTGCTTCCTGGTAATTCTCTAGGAGAAACTCCATTATTTGTAATCAAATAACTTTTATAATCTTTTTTATCTTCATTAATCTTTATCTTTTTTGGAATTAGAGATTCATCAAATTCTAATGTATCGAATGAGTACATACTCTCTCCAAGATGCTTATCACCAAGAATTATAGAAACTACTCTGTACTTTTGAGAAAGATAAAAAGCTTCTATAGTTCTTTGAAACGCTTCTTTTGCATCTCCTGGAGCAATGACAACCTTAGGAAATTCTCCATGCCCGGCTTTTATTGCAAACTCTAAATCTGCCTGCTCAGTATAAGTTGGGACTCCTGTACTTGGTCCTGTTCTTTGAGCAAGATATACAACTAAAGGAATTTCATTCATACCTTGCAAGCTTATCGCTTCTGTCATCAATGCAAAACCTCCTCCCGATGTTCCTGTCATGGTTATTGCTCCTGCATAACTTGCAGCTATAGCAGCATTTATGCAAGCTATCTCATCCTCTAACTGAAGAACTAAAAATCCGTGCTGCTTTTGTCTTGCTGCTAAAAAATTCATTAATGGGGTTGCTGGCGTCATGGGATAAGCAAAATAAATATCTAAGTTGCTTGCAATTGCTCCTAATCCTATAGCCTCGTTGCCAGAGATAAAGATCTTTGATTTATTTGTTTCTATCTTTTTGTCTTTTTCATCTTCTTCTATGTTTTCTAGTTTTATATTTTTACTAAAATTCTTAGCAATTTCGTAACCTTCTTTTATAGCTATTTTTATATTTTCTGCCTTGCTCTTGAATTCTTTCTCTGCTGCTATTAGCAAAGGATCTATACTAAGACCCATAATCCTAAAAAGAGCTCCAGCCAATATGTTGTTTATCATTATATTCGGGAAAGAATATTTTTGTATGATTTGTGAAGAATCTATAATTATAATTTTGTCTCTTCTTGTTTTTACGTTGTTATTCATTAAACTCTTCTCTACAATTATTATACCATCTTTCTTTAGATTTTTTTCATGTTTTTCAATTGTTTTTTTATCAAGCGCTAAAATGATATCATAACTATTATCATAAGAAGCTACTGGCTCAGAAGAGATGTGCAAGATATTGAAATTATGCCCACCTCTAATTAAAGAAGGATAATCTCTGTAATTAAAAACATAATATCCCATAGTAGTAAAAGCTCTGCCTAACATTGAAGACGTTCTTGCGCTTCCAAGACCAGCTTCTCCTCCTATTAAAATTGTACTGTCCATCTCATCACTTCAGTATTTGCTATTTTGTTTTAAATTGAAAATTTAATTTTGTTTATTAGAAATTAAGAATATATAAAGCTTTTATAATCGAATACTATATTGTCGAATTTCAAAAAATTTAGTTAAAATCTCAAAAACATAAAAATTTATGAAAGCCTCGGTAGCTCAAAGGTAGAGCGTCTGCCTCGTAGCTAATTTTTAAGTACTAAATTTTACTCATAAGCGAGAAAGCAGAAGGTTGAGGGTTCGAATCCCTCCCGAGGCTTTACTTCTTGGAAAAA
>JAWAMY010000033.1:0-6456 GCA_038895635.1 Candidatus Pacearchaeota archaeon
GACATAAAATTAAAAGACCATTATATTTTTGCAGAAGAATTAGTTGAAGGTAAAAAGATTAATTTCTTCGTTAGTAAACTTGAAATGCCATTTAAAGTAGCAGATATAATGATAATTTATTCTGATACTTATTGTTTTCTTAATCCTCCAGAGAGAATAAGAGAAAAAATCAGTGAATTAGGTAGAGAGAATATTACTAACATAAAGATATTAGAGAGGGCGGATCAATTAAGAGACTGTGTTGGGAAAAAAGTATGCTTCTCCGGAGACTGTGAGATCGATATTAATTGTAATGATGAAGAATGTAATCTTGGATATGTAATAAAAGGAGGAAGAAGAATGTATTTTATAAATGAATTGTTGTACGGAGCAATCTTTAGTTCTTATGAGAATTATAAATGTAATCTAAAAAGAATTATAAAGAGGACAAACAAATTGGCGGAGATTTATTATGAAAAGGCGCAACTTATTACTTCAAGAGGATGTAATTCTGGAGTTGAAGGAGAGATGAATAATTTTGTTAGAATAACAGAAAATTTTAGAAGAGATGAAGAAATATCTGATATCTATCAATTAAGTAAAGATATAGAAGAAAAGAATAAAGAGGCATTATGTAAGCTATTTTAAAATGGATAAGACAAATAGGGGACAATTAAAGATACAACAAATGAGTGTTATGTTAATAGTTGTCTTTATATTTTTTATAATGGTCTCTCTATTTTTTCTAATGATAAATGTATCCAGAATGAATAGAGTGGCAAGAGATTTAGAAAGAGATAGAATTTCTGGACTGATAATAAAAATAGCCTCATTACCTGAATTAAGATTTAGTGATAATAGTTACAGTTTAGATGCAGATAAAGCGATGATTATAAAATATAAAAGGGAATATAAAGAATTTCTTGGAATAGACGGAATAATAATAAGAAAATTGTATCCAAATAAAAGTAATGAAGAATGTACATACTCCAATTATCCAAATTGCGGAGTCATAAAAATATTCACAAATAAAAATGAATCTCCTGAAAGAGGATATATTGCTTTATGTAGAAAAGAGGTGATTAATGATGTTCCTTATGATAAATGCGATATGGCAATAGTAATGATAGACATAAATGAAACAAAATACAAATAATGAAGAGTATTAGAAAAAAATTAGGACAAGAAGAGATGGTTGGATTTATGATGATAGTGGTTATTGTAATAGTAATAATAGTAATATTACTTGGGATTTATGTAAGAAAACCTACGAAAGTAAATGAGAGGCAAAGTGATATTATATATCAGTTTATACAAAGCCTAACATTGGTTACTAGTGATTGTCAGAGTCCACAAAGAGCCTACCGATCAATTGGAGAGTTAGTGAAAGATTGTAAAAATAGAAATATGTGTTTAGACGGAAGAAATTCTTGTCAAGCATTAATTGATAATTTGAACAAGATATTAGAAGAGAGCTTTATCGTTTCTGAAAGTAGTTTTATAAAGTATTACAAAATAAAAATTTTTAAGGGAGACGAAAATCAAAATAGGGAGCTACTTATAAATGAAATAGAAAAAGGTACTAATTCATCTTGTTTAAATTCACAAAAACTATATAATGAAATATTAATTCTTGAAAGATATAATCAAGATAAAATAAGAATTTATTTCGAAGTATGTAGTGAAAGAATCTAAAAATCTAAATTTTTAATATAATATGAATAGTATTTGCTTCTAGAACAGGCCTAAGTTTAATTCTATTACCATGAGGAGACTTCTCTGCAACTAAATTTAAAAATCCAAATTTTTTTAATAATAAAACATCATCTCTTACTGATTTAAAATCTCTTTCAAGAATTTTTGCAAGAGCATATATTGATAAGGGGTTTCTTGTTTTTATAACATTTAATAGACGAGCTCTTTCATTACTAAGTAGTCTTCTTAAGAGAGACATGTCTGAGAAATTGTATTCTTCTTTTTTAGTTGAAAATTTTTTAAAAACAGATACAAAAGTACCTGATTTTTCTTGAATTTCAATAATTCTTGTTCTCTCTGTCATTTTTTCATAATATCTACGACGACAATAATACCATATATATGGTATATCTAGTAATATATGTAAATAAAAAACATATATATTTATAAATATTTCGCTTTTTACGAAAAGTTTATAAATAGAAAAAATTTAGCATAATTACTTGTGAAGCCGATGACTAATATAGAAAAATCATGCCGGCAAAGTCCGAAAAATAAGTATAGTAATTGAAAGGAGGTTATAAGAAATGAGATTTAATTTTAAGAAAGTAGCTTCAGTTTTAGCATGCACTGCAATGCTTGGCTCTACTTTAGGATTTGCAGCTGCAGCATCATATCCTGAACCATTTGTTAAGGCAGGATCTGCAGATGTTGCAATTGTCTTTGGAGCTAATGCAGCGCCATCTGATAATACAGCAGCTTTAGACATTGGAGCAAGCCTAAGTAGCTATTTAACAAAAACTAGAGCCACATCTGGATTAACCCCAAGTGAAGAAAGTGTAGCTATTAGCAGGGCATCTAGCAGGTTAATTTTAGGAAGTACAATTAGTAATGTGTGGGGGTTATCAGCAGTAACAAGATCAGATTTGCCTAATCTATTAGCAGATGGAGTTTTCTTAAATCGACAGAATAATGAGAATAGATATGAACAAGAAATAAAAATAGGAGATTTACAATACAAGCATTTCTCTGATGCCGATTACAATAACAGAGTTCCAGACTTAGGGTTCCATATAACTCCTAATACGGTTATATTAAATTATACATTAAGATTCCGTGGAGTAGGTGCAGAGTCGACTCAGGGAACAGATTTAGTTGATTTTGAGAATAGAGTAATAAAAATTTTAGGAAAAGAGTACTATATTTTAGATTTCAAAAATAGTACTCCTAGAATTACTCTTCTTGACTCTGCTACAACAGTAGCTTTAGACGAAAAAGATAGTAGAACAGTAAATGTTGGAGGAAAAGAATATACGATTTCTGTATTCTTTATAAGTACTGATGAAGTAATTCTAACAGTAAATGGTGAGAATACAGAAAAGTTGAGTGCTACTGGAACCAGCTATGGATCAACATTCAAATTGAAAGATGGAACTTATATTGGAATCAGAAGCATCAATGTCCAGAATTATGCTGGAGGAGCAAAGAATGTTGAATTTAGCATTGGAAGAGGAAAACTTGAATTAATTGATGGAGGAAATGTTAAAATAAATGATAAGACAATATCAGATTTAACCTCTTACATTACTCTCGGCGATTCTGGTTCAAAGAGAACATGGCAAGGATTAACAATTGAATGGAAATCTGGAGATGAAGCGTTCCTAACTCCATCTAAAGAATTAGTGATGCCTGGATTTGAAGCAATAAAATTAACGATGGCTGATGCAACAATTCCGGCGAAAGAAATAACAAGAGTGGAACCATCTGGTAGTGAAGCAATAGAATTAAGAACAACAATAAAAGATGGTGAGGTAACATTACCTCTTGTTTATATAAGCACTACTAGTGGTAATATAACTGGAATTGGAAAATCTGCTACTCAGAAGTTAGCAACATCGAATAATAGCTACTTAATTTACAATGCTACAAGTTCTTCTGTCTCACAATATGAAGGATTTATTGCTTCATGGGCAGGTTCAAAGGAAGCGGAAAGCTATTATCTGAGAGCCACTGTTAGAAGAGATACAGATGCAGGAAAGAATTACACTTCAATAATTAATAAGATAAGTGGTCAAACAATTTGTGAAGATCTTGACGATGTGACAAGAAGGACATGCACTATTGGGAATGTAATTCTTACAGTGAATTCAGTCCAGCATACTCCAGGAGGAGATTCTATTGTGAACCTTAGTATTGGCAGTGGAGGATCATTCAACAAGTTATACACTGCTGAAGGATTAATGATGTACCTTCCTTATGAAGCATCTGTAACATCTACAGCAAACAAAGGTTCGCTAAATGTTACCGGAACAACTGATAGATGGATGTTATGGTTAGCAGAAGAAAGTAAAGAAGGGACTTTAGAATCAAGATACTTCCACCTAAATATCAGCTCTTCTGGTTCAACTTCAAGAAAAGCAACAGTATCTCAAGTTGGAGAAGTGAATACAAGTTTAGAAACAGCACAATCTTCAAAAATATATGAGAGTTACATTTATTCTGATCTTGCTACAAAGATATTGCACGATCAGACAAATAGTGATCAGTACAGCGCTGAAGTTGAATATCATGGAGGGCAAGTATATGCAAATCTTTTCCTAGCAGCACCAACAGCTGAATTTGGTGGAGAAGTTTCTACTACAATAGTACCTGTAACAGATTCAGAAGTATCAAGTGTAAGTTCAAAGAACTTGATAGTTGTTGGAGGAAGCTGTATCAATAGTGTAGCTGCTAATTTAATAAATGCTCCTGCTTGTGGAGTAGAATGGACTGCTAGAACAGGCGTTGGGGCAGGTGAATTCTTAATTCAAACATTTGAATCGCCTTATACACCTGGAAAAGTAGCTACATTAGTTGCAGGGTATGAAGCTTCTGATACAAAAAATGCAGCAAATGCATTAGTTTCAAAGAAACCCGAAATAGCTGTAGGAAAGAAGTATAAAGGAAATACAGCAGAAGTAATAAATGTAGTAGCTTAAAAACTGAAATAATTTTATTTCTTTTTCTTTTTTATTTTTATGTTAAAAAATAGCTAGAGAGATATAAAATTTGTATCTATGATGGAGAAAAGACTGTCTAAAAATATTTAAATATATCTAATTGAATTTAAAGAGATGAGAAAAATTGAAAGTGAGAAAGAAAAAGAAAAGAAACAAAGAAGAAGACAAGTAATTTCTGGTTCATTATTAATTATTTTAATGATATTAAGTGTGATTGGTTTCGCTTTCCTAATTAAAACAGAAGAAGAGAATCTAAAAGAAGAAATAATAGAATATAATGGAATAAAGTTTACTAAAGAAATAGATGGTTGGAAAGCAAAAACAGATAATGGAGAAATAAAAACAAAGTATACTCCTTTCGAGACAGGAAATATAAGCGCGGATTTCTACATTTCTCTAAGAGATTTTTACATGCAGCCGTTATTTTATGTGATTGACAACGGATATGCTGCTTACGAAATTGATGAAAATTTAAAATATTATGTCTCAAGGTCACAAGAAGTATGTATTGATGAAAAGTGTAAAGAAGATTTAGTAAGAAAAAATTGTAGTGAAAATATAATTGTATTTAGAAGAAATAATGAAAGAAAAATGTATAAAAATGATAAATGTATATATATCGAAGCCAATTATGAAGACCAACTATTAATGGCAGACAGATTAATTTTTAAAATATTCGAAATACAATAAAAAATAAAATGAATAATAGAGAAGTTAACAAGAAAGAGAATAAAGAGAAATTAAAAGGAAATATAGGAAAAATTAACAATGAAGTAGAGGAGCAAGAGAAGAAAGAAGAATTAAAAATAGATATTGAGAATAAACAAATTAAATGGATATTAATAATCGGAACATTAGTAATTCTAGGAACAATAGCAACATTCTGGGCAATTCATGAATCAAATAGTTTTGAATATGGGGGATTTAACTTTAGAAAAGAGAATTTTGGTAAAATCCCGATATATAAAACAAGGATAACTGGTTATACAATAGAAGGTAATCTAATTGACTTTAATCTTGCTTTAAGAAACGATCCACGAAAATCAAAAGTGCCAGTAGAGGGAGAAATAAAAATATTAAGAGAAAAAGATATCTATTTTTCTTTTAATTTGAGTGAGAGAAACTGTGGAGATGGATATGTGTATGTAGCTCTTGGAATGTTTATTAGTAGTTTAGGTTTTAATCCAGTTAGTTCAATAGCCAATTCGGCTGAAAAAGCAAATGAATTAAAAAGACCATTTATAACATGCGAGAATACTATAGACAGAACCGTCTTCATTATTACTCCAGGAGAAGAAACAAGAATTAAAAGAAGTGAGGAGAATCAAAACTGTTATATTGTTTCTTATAAAGACTGTGAAAGTCTTGAAGCAATTGAAAAACTTGAGATGGAGATTCTGTTAGGATTGAAAAAAATCTAGAATATTAAGAAGATTCTTCTATATTAGGGTCAAAAAGGAGTATTCAATATCTTCTAGAGTAAGTTGAATAAAGAATAATTGAAGAATATGGAAAAATAAATTATTTTTTATTACGAATAAAAAGGAGAAGATTTCTTATATCAGAGTAGATAGGTATTTCAGTTATCTTAAAAAGATAAACCGATAATATCCAAGATAGTATAACAAATACAGTACTTAAAAAATGCCAGAAGAGACTATGGACTATATCAAAAAGCGATGAATTATAAATAAATAGAAAGGATAGTAAAGCAATTCTAAAGATATTGAGAATAAATAGAAAGAAAACAGAAAAAGATAGAGATAATAGTCTTTGTCTTAGG
>JAWAMY010000034.1:0-6347 GCA_038895635.1 Candidatus Pacearchaeota archaeon
ACTTTGTAATTTTATTAGTATTTTATTTATTGCTCTTAATAGTTTTTGTTTCTGTATTCCATTTAAGTTTAATAATCTTTGGCTCAAAAGAATCTTTCTTTAATACTTATAAAGTTCTAGTTTATGTTCTAATTCTATTTTTTATATATTCTCTTATCGGATTCATTTTTTCGATTATTGTTCCTTTTGATTCTTCTATTATAAATCCATCAGTCTTAATTGCAGAGAATAGTGATGAACAATTTATACAACAGATTAAACAATTTTTTATGCAACCAGGGGTAATTGTTAATTCAATTATTACCTTAATTATGATGGTTCATTCTTTTATCTTCCTAACTATTTCTTTCTCAAAAATACACAAACTTTCAAAGATAAGAGCTATTGGCTCTGTATTATTAGGATTAGCTTTCCTAATCATTATTTATATTATCTTGTATATGGTTTCTTTATCTCCTTCTTTGAAAGGTTAATAATAGTTTTTATAAATTTTTACTTAGAATATTTAGTATTTTTGATTTTTAATAAAACAATAAACTTATTAATCATTCTTTCTTGTTATTGATTATGAAAAAAGCAGCAAAATTTATAGTTAAAGGCAATGTTCAAGGAGTATTTTTTCGTAATTACATTAAAGATAAAGCTTCAGAACTAGACTTAAAAGGTTTTGTTAGGAATCTTGAAAATGGCGATGTAGAAGTGGTTGTTGAAGGAGATATAGATAGTGTTGATAAAATGTACTCTTATTGTCTTCAGGGATCTAAACATTCAGTAGTTAAAGGAGTTGATTATACAGAAATTCCTTTTAATGATTTTAAGTCTTTTAGGATTCTTCATATTTGACTTATTTTCCTATTATCCATTTATTCTCTCACACGAATCTTTTATTTCAGTTTTGTTTTTTGTTTTAATACATCGATATCCTTTTGGGCATCTGTTATCTTCCTCTTTACATATACATGCAGGTTTACACATCTCTGTACAAAATTCAATTTTTCCGGATTGTAAATTAATTTCTTGGCATAGGCTACTACATTCGTTCCAATTTCCATCATTTAACTCGCAGATTTCTCTATTCATTTCAGAATCATTTTTCACATCATAGTAAGAATATAGGAAGTAGATTATCATAAAAAATATTATTCCAATAAAAACCAGATAAACTAAGTACTCTCTTTTCATTTTTATGGGACCCCCGGGAATCGAACCCGGTACACCTTGATTTCTAAATTTTAATTTCTTCAGTCAAGTGCTCTCCCAATGAGCTAGGATCCCATTAAAAAATTAAGAATGATTCTTTTTTAAAACTTTGTTATCTTATTATCTTAAACACAAGTTTTATCTTAACTCTTCTCTTCCGCCTGTAAAGGTTTTTGATGTTATCTTAAAGCCCTCTTCATCAATTTCACAAAAGTATATTTTTGTGGAATGAGCAGTTCCTCTTTTTTTAAGCACTTCGATAAGTCTCTTTCTTTCATCTCCTACTCTCATAAAGTAGAGTAAGATTATACTGTCTGCTTCAAATTCAAGTGATGTTGATCCCCCTTCTTTTCTTTCTAATGGATCTTCTTGTAATGTTACAAGAGAAGTACATTTCCATTTCCTAATTATATCAAACAAAGATAAGGCTGCCTCTCTTTTTTCTAATTCTCCTTCAAATAACAATGCAAATGAGGTTATACTATCAATTACCATTCTTTTTATTTTATTCTTTATTACAGTCACTTCTATATCTCCTCCACCTTCTTCTATCATTGTTTTAACTTTTTCTGGACTATACTCTAGAAAAAAGAAGTTCCCTTTTTGTTCATAACTTTCCAAGTCCCAACCAAATTTACTCATATTTTTATAAAATTCCTCTTTCTTTTCTTCAAATGTTATGAAAAGACATTTTTCTCCTTTTTTTAATCCTTCAACTAAAAACTGTGTTGCAAATATTGTTTTTCCTGATCCAGAATCGCCTACGATCATATTAACAGAAAATTCTTCAAATCCTCCTTTAAGAAGCGTGTCTAAATTAGGAATGCCTGTTGATACATTGTTTAATTTTGTAAACTTTATTTTATTCTTCTCTTCCACAATATCCTCTTTTTTCATTTTATTAAGTTGGCAATATCGGTTTATAATCTTTGTTATTGTTTCTTTTCTTATGGAAGCAAATTCAAACTGCTTGATATAAATCCTTTTAGAACTATTCTTATTATTAAAAATATACTTACTGATATTATGATTAATGGAATGGAATATTTCAATCCTTGCTTTTCACTTCCTTTATTAACTAGCCCTATCATTAAACTTGAAATTATGCTTGTCGTAACTAGGAATATTATTGAAAAATAAATTATAAAATTTATAGATATGTCTATTGAAGAGAAAGTAAAAGGAAGATTAGTTTGAGTAAGTGATGCTGCTGTCATTTGAGAAGTCATCCCAATAAGCACTTCAACTAATATAGAAGAAAGTGCAAATAAGAATGGTGCTCCAAATCCAACAGCTATAAAGATAAATATTACATACATTAATACATTTGATGCAGCTCTTTTTTCTAAAAACTCTCTTTCTCTCATACTCTCACTCGCAGTTTCAAGAAGCGTCGCCATATTACCCCCCGCTTTCATTCCAGATAAGATTAAAGATATAACTCTTGATATCTTTTCTGACTCGATTCTATTAGATAAATCCATAAAAGCTTTTGATGTTTCTTTCCCAAGTGCGATTTCTTTTCCTGTTAACAGTATCTCTTTGTCTAATGGTTCAAATTCTGGTCTTGCAGAAAAAAGAAAAGCTTTATCAATTGTCATTCCTGCTTTTAAGTTGCTTGACATAAGTTGTATAAAATTTGGAAAAGCACTCTCCATTTTTCTTATTTGAGTCGATGATTTTAAGGAAGTCCAATAATAAGCTACAATTTGAAATAGGATAAAACTAGTAAGGAAGATTATTATTGGATTTAATTTTAACAATTTTAGTAATACAGCAAATAAAGTAGATATGGCTAATCCATATATAGTTACTCTTATTAAGTATCCATCTAAATTTAGTTTTATATTAGCGTTCTTTATATTTTTATAATATCTTTTTCTAAAATCCTCTGGTAGAAGAATTGATATCTTCATAGTAAGCTTGGCCTCTTTGTTTTAATTAATCCTAAGAACATTATTTGAATAATGACAATAATCGAAAATAATGCAATAAATATCAGTTTTACCATACCTGCTCGTATTCCTAACATTGAGGACATGATTATTAAGAAAGTAATCCCTAAAGAAGGCATTATCACAGTTATCAGCATATAAAACATTACTATTGGATTTAGTTTGTTCCCATAGCTCTGTATTTGTATAGCTTGTTCTTTGTTAAGATTGTCAATGATATCTTTTATTACAGACGACATATCGCTTCCAGATCTTAATCCGTTGCTTATTTGCCATAAAACTCTCTTAAAATATTCAGAAGAATTTTTCTTAATTAATCCTTCAATTGCGACTATTTGTGGAACACCTGTATTTAATTCTCTAACCACCTTCTTAAACTCTTTACTTACTTGCCCATAATTCGAATTTGAAATATTTGATAAAATATGAAATGTTGGAATTCCTGATTCAAGTTGAACTTGCATATCCTGAAGTGCGGGTATTAAGTTTTTTTCAATGTTCTGTGATTTCTTAAAAGAATATATCCTTGGATAATTTATTTGATTAATTGCTATAAATACACATAAGCTAAATCCAGAAGCAATTCCTATTAGGAAATTTATTTTAAGAATTAAACAAATCAATGTGAACAAGGTAATTGACCAAATTAACGATAAGATAAATGTCCTCGTTACTATACCTAAATATTCTTCAACACTAATATTTACATCAGAACTAGCTAAGAATTCTTTAAGTTTTTTTGCTTTTACTTCGTGAAATAACGGAGCTATTTTTTTAACTTTTCTTTTTTGGATATCCAAATTTCCAATTGTAAAGGGTATTCGAAAGTGAAAATCTTCTTTATTATTTTTTAAAACCATATCTTCTCATTGTTTAATCATTTTTAATAGTTCTTCATAATTTGTATAGTAAAGATTCATAATTCTCCCAAGATTTTCAAAATCTCTTATATTTTTATCCATTAACCATTTGAGTATCATCTTTTTATTTTCTATATCTCTTTCAATTTCCAATTTTGACATAGCAGTATGTCTTTCTAATTCCTCAAATAATAACATGCTCTCGTTATGTTTTATTACCTCATCTATTTCTGGAGAGTATCTGAATAATACGTTAGGTGTTACTTTGTCCTTACCTACAATAAACTCTGCAACTTGAAAAACTCTTCTTACTCCTCTTTTTCTGTCTCTGAACATAACTACATTTAAATTAACTACTTTTAACATATTAAGAGGTACATTTAATGGAGGATTTGTTAATCTTGAAATAGTTTCAGCTGCAGTATCTGCATGAAGAGTTGCATAAACACTATGTCCAGTATGCATTGCTTCAAAAAGTACTTCTGCTTCTCTTTGCCTTCTCATCTCTCCAAGTATTATTCTATCTGGTCTCATTCTTAAGCTGTTGATAAGTAAATCAAGCATACTTACCTCTCCTTTTCCCTCTGGATTTGCAGTTCTGGTAGCAAGGGGACACCAATATAGAAATTCAGGTAACATAAGTTCTCTTGTATCCTCTATACTTATTATTCTCTGATTCGGAGGAATAAAAGGCATTATTGAATTAAGAAAAACTGTTTTTCCAGAAGCAGTTCCTCCAGATATTAAGATATTCATCTCAAATTCAACAGCTAACCAGAGGATTGCTGCTACATCTATACTAACCGTTTTATTTTTTATTAAATCTATAATTGTCCAAGGATCTCTTGAAAATTTTCTAATTGTTATCGTATTTCCTTTTGTTGAAATAGGATATAAAACAGCATTAGCTCTATCCCCTGTTATCATATGAGCGTCTAGTAAGGGTGATAGAATATTTATTTGTCTTCCGACTCTCCTAGCAATAATATTTGAGTAGTTTAATATTTCCTCTTCTCTTGCTATTCTTATATTTGTATCAATCCAACCATACTTTTTATGATATACTCTTACAGGTTCTTTGCTGTTCGTAATGACAATCTCTTCAAGTTGTGGGTCATTTATTAAAAACTCAATCTTTCCTAAACCAAGCATTTCTTGAAGCAGCATTCCAATTAGTATCTTCTTTAATTTCTCAGAAATATTGGGTATTTTTTCAGATAACATTTTTGATATCTTTTCACTAAATTCTTTCTTTACTCTGTTTACAGTTCTAATATCTGAGATCTCAGCAGCACCAATATTTGTTGTAAGAACAAGTTCTCTTCTTACTTGGTCCATGAGAGCAAGTGTTCCAATTCCTATTTTAGGTAGAAGAATTTTGTATATTTTTCCTGATTTAGTAGATTCAATTGTCACTTTAATTCTTGTTTCATCAACTTCTAAATTATACTCCTCCAATAAGTTACTTTTATCAACCTCATCTTCTCCAATAATTTTTAGCGCTTTATATCTTATACTATTAATTGAATTTTTATGCAATTCTCTGTTCTCTTGAACTTTATTTTCTTTCATTAATCCTTTTTTAACCTTCTTCATTTTTCACCTTACTATCATTATTTGATTTAACTTCTTCTTTTCTCAATATTTTCACATCATCTATTTTTTCTTTTATTTTTTTTATTTCATAATCCTCTCTATCTTCTTCCTTCTCTTTTATTTCTAGAGTAGGTTCTGATAATATTGGATAATTAATCTCTGCTAAATCTCCCTCCTCAAGAATTCTTGCCCATTCAATTGCAAGCTCTTTATTAATTTTGAAGATTTTTGCTATTGTTGATATATTCATTCTTTTTTTTCTTTTCAATAATTCATATAATAAATCTATATCAGTAAGCCCCTCTTCTTTTTTTTCAACTGACACCTTAATTTCATCTTCTATTTTCTTTGATTTTCTTTTTTTTATTAGGATATATGATATGATAACTATAAATAGAATGATTATTCCAAGTAATATTTTATTTGAATTAAAACTGAGTAAGTTTGAATTAATAATCTCCTTTATTTGTAAGGTCTTATTCTTATTTAGATATGGGATAGTTATAATACTTAGCGCGATAAATATAATTAAGAAAGATAATTTAACACCTCTTCTCATTACAAACTTTTATAAATTTCTTTAGGTTCAATCAATATATAGTAAGAGGTATATAAATATTACTTAATAACATGAAAGCTCAGTCTAGTATGGAATATATGATTATAATAGGTTTTGTTACTTTGTCTGTAGCTTTTACTCTTTCAATTGCATATTTTTATATTAATTCATCAAAGA
>JAWAMY010000035.1:0-6317 GCA_038895635.1 Candidatus Pacearchaeota archaeon
AAATATATTTATAAATCCTATTTTAAGTTTATTTTATTATGGCAAGATGGTACAATTTAATAGATGAGAATTTAATTTATTCCTTAGTAAATAGAATAGCCTTTATTAATTATCTAGCCTCTTCTAAAGGGAAGTGTTCTTTAGGTGAGGATTATTATGATCTTGCTGAGAGAATTATTGAGATAAATACAGAGATAAGAACTATTAGAAACAAGTATCCAGATTATAAGAGAAGATTAGATGTTGATTTCTTGTTTTTAGCTGCGGATATTCTTAATCAGAAAAAGCAATTAGTCGCTGATGAAAAAAAAGCTTATCTTAATTTTTTGAATGATCTGAATAAACTAGATGTTACTCTTTTTAGGGATTTGCATGATGAAATAAAAGTCGCTAGACAATTTAGGGCCGATTTATATTCTCATATTAAAGAAATTGCAGAGAATACTTTAGATATAGTTACTTAATTTAATACTTATCTTTTGATAATCTCTTATTTATTCTTTCTAATCTTGAATAAACATTTCCGTGTTTACTTCCGTGAATTATGGAAATTATAGCTTGTCTCACATATTCAATTTCATCACTTAATGATATTATTGCTACTGAATTATCTTTTAGTGCGATAATTGCTCCAGAAAGATTTTCTATTGTTCTAAGTGACTTTCTTTTTGTTCCAATTATTCTTCCTTTTATAGTTCTAAAATCTTTTCTTCTTGTGTAGTCTTTTAGATTAATTATTTCAAGAGAATAGTTTTCATTTGATAGGAGCATAGCATCTGAGGTTAGAAAAGGAAAGTCCATTGCTTTTATTACTCTTTCAGCAAAGTACTCATCTATCTCGCTCTCTCCATTAAGAAAGATTGTTCTTCCTTTGAAACTAATTCTCACTCTTAGTCTTTTCTCAAGTTCTACTTTATTCTGCCTTATTTTCCTAATATATTGTATTGGAATCTCTCTCATAATTATATTAATGGTAAATAACTTTATAATTTTAATTAATTATTTTTTTACAATCTCTAGAATTCTTCACTAATATTCTCTAAATAGCCTCTTTGTTTAAGAAAGGTTACTTCTGAAGGATTATACTTAAATAAAATATCTCCTTTTGAATCATCAAACTCCCATGGTTCTATTATTACGTAGTCTCCTTCTCTTATCCATAAAGACCTTTTTAATCTTCCAGGTATCCTGCAATTTCTTGATTTTCCATCAGAGCATTTTACAATCATCCTACTTCCTCCAACTCTTTGGTCAACTACCCCTATTAATTCCTTTTTTCTTGGTAATCTCACTCGTATTTTCTCAGTTTCGTTTAAAGAATTACTCTCTTTATGTTTATCCTCACTCTTATTTTTGCTCTCTAAGTATTCTGTATTTTCATTTATATCTTCTTCTAAATTATTCTCTATTTCTTTATCTAACTCTTCTTCGTTCTCCTTCATTTTTATAAGGTTACTAAGTGTGTTTATATTAACTATCCGATTCTGCAAACCGTTGTACTACATTGAGGACACTTACCTTTTACCATCTTGGTCCCTTTTTTTGTGATAGTTTCTTCTTCATTCTTCATCTCTACTTTTTTCTTACATTTAACGCAGTAAGCCTCTGTCATAATCACCTCCCTTTGCGATAATGTTTAGATTTAATAATTTTTAAACTCTTCTCTACTACTTTATAATTTTAACTTTGCGGAATGTTTTGCTCCGCAAGCTAAACAATGGATGAAATAATAATCGCCCTGTTTTATTATTTCTGTGTCTGGTTTTTTGCATTCTTTACATATTACAAATTCTTTTACATATAGCTCGATTTTTTCATTTATTTGGTAGTTTTGTATCTTTCTATTTAGAACTAGTCTTTCACTTTCAATTTTTGAGAAAGCAGCTAATTCTCTTGCTAGGAATTTTGCTACCTGCTGACAATCCCTTCTCAAATAAGAACAGATTTGTAGGAAATTAGCAATAATTGTTTTATTTCCAATTATTTGTGACGAGGCTTTTGGTATTTCAAATCTTTCTGAAGATTTGCTAATAGTTATTGGTTTTATCTTTTTATAAGCTTCTTCAAGCATTTCATGATATGATTGCATATTATTCTTCATGATAGCTTATTTAAAAACTTTTATAAACCTGAAAATGCTATTCCTCTTATGAATATAAAAAATCTAGCACTAGGTATTGCAATAGTTGTTCTTACAAGTTTTGTTTCTATTTATGGAATTCAAACATTTTATTCTCGTGAACCGCTGTATGATAATTTTTGTAACCGTTCTTTTTATCGTTCAGATATAATAAATAATTCTGCTGATTGTAGGGCTGTTGGTGGAATGTGGAATGAATATCCGTCTTATGATAATAATCCTGAAATAGGAGAAGTAAAAAAACTTTCAGGGTATTGCGATGTTGAGTATACTTGCCGTAGAGAATTTGAAGCAGCTATAAAGAGATACTCTAGAGATTTGTTTATTATTACTATTCCTGTTGGAGTACTATTAATTATAGTTGGTGCAGCTCTATTTTCAATTGAGTTTATTGGAGCAGGAATTATGCTTGGAGGAGTTATAACTTTAATATATGGATCTTCAAGATATTGGCCAATGGCAGATAATTTCTTTAAATTTATTATTTCTCTTATAGGTTTGGTTGTTGTTATCTTTTTTGGATATTGGTTAAATAAAAAAGGAGATTCTATTAAGAAGAAGATTTTAAAGTAAATATTGATTTTTTGATTAAATTGCTTTTGGTATAAGTGAAGGATAATTCTTCCTTTTTTGTTGTGCGCTGTCATGTTTAATTTTTTATTCTTCATAATTAATGTTGATTTTGTATATTAATCATCCTCTTTTTCACTATCATAAACCTATTCGCCTAACCATCTTAAAACTCCTGGTCTTGGTTCATAAATTATTCCTTGTTCAAGAGCCTTTTTAATTTCTTGATTGATTAGTTCAGGAGGAGCATTTATTTCTAATATTAGATTTTCAATATTAATTCCATTTGGTTCCGAGTTTTTTATCTTTTGATTTATTTCATCAGAAAGAGCTAAAATGTCCTTTTTTTCTATTGTTTTTGTTTTTTGTTTTTCAAGTTCTAATTTTCTTACCATAAGGTATCTTGGGTCTTGAATTTTTATTATTTCTGGAGAGATATATAGTTCATTGTTATAGCTTCTTACTAATCCTATAACCACAATAGTATCTCCTTGACTTATTGAAGAAAATTTTTCAAAATCATCTTCAAAAACTTTTATTCTTATTTGTCCTGATGCATCGTCAATTACAAAAGATAAGTATTTCTTCTCATCTGAAGAGAATTTTTCTATTACATTAGCTACAATATTAACTCTAAATATTTTCTTATCGTTTAATTCAAGGTATAAGAAACGATTGTTATCTATAATTTGTTTCGCTTTGAATAAGTCTCCAATTCTAACTTTATATGCTGTGTGTCTTTTAAAATCATTTGCCATTTTATTATGTATTCTTATTGTTTAATTCTTTTTTTATAAAAGAGTATATGCTTTATCTAATTAATCAATGTTTGCTGCATATCTTAATATAGCTCCTATTCCAGAGAGATTATAAAATTGCTCTCCTTCTCCAGTCTTGATGGAAACTATCTCCACTTTTGTAGACATCTCTTCTGCTTTTCTAATTAATTCCTTCATTAGATTTTTGTCTGTCTTTTCAGATATAATCAATGTATCAACCACTCCTAAAGAAAGAGCTTTTTTTACCTTTTTTTCACCATAAATTGCTAGATCTGGCCTTTTGCCTATGGTATTAAAAAAATTCTCAAGAAGTTTTTTTTCCTTTGTAATTTCTTGTTCTGCGAGAACATCTTTGCTTGCTTCTACTAATAACTGTAGTCCATGCTCATCTGCATAGCCTATATCTTTCACTGCAATAACTTTATTTTTTAAAGCAGTAGTTAATTGTCCTTCTTCAAGAAACTCTTCTTTTGTTGGTATTGGTCCTCCAATTAATATTCCTTTTAAATTTTTCATTTCAAAAAATGCGCTTTTCATTGCTTCTGCTACTCTTCTAAAAAACTCTTTAGCCATTCCCTCAGTTATTCTATGAAATCTCTGAGAACTTTGTCCTCCTGCTCTTATTTTTCCTGGAACTCCTGAAGTGAGCTTTTGTATTACTTTTATTTGAGTTCCTTCCAATAAACCAATTGTTGCTTCTTTTCTTTCAATAACTAATAGTCCATAAACATCTTTAGTCTCTACCATTTCACGAAGAGGTGATGTTACAAATTCTTGATCACATCTATAAATTCTTACTTTTAGAGGAAAGGGTGGTTGAATTGAGAAGAATTGTATATCTGGTTGTCCTTCATTTTCTGAAATATTCCCACAGTAAATTGCAATGCCGTTTTCGTACTTTTGTGGTCCGAGCTTAAGCTCTCGAATTATCTTCTCTAATGCTTCTATTACATTGTTTCTCGTTGTTCTACTCTTTATGTTATTTGCAGTCGATTTCTCACTCTCAAGTTGGTGAACTACATTATTAACATTGTAACCAGCAGGTATTAAAACCGTTATTAGTTCTGTATGTCGTCCCCTATAACTATCTACTTTTTCTAAAAACTCTTGAAGTTCTATAATTCTTGCATCTGTCATTTTAAGTTTATAATGAGATAATAACTTTATTATATGTTATAAGTTATGGCACATTCTAATATCTTTCTCGTACTCTTCTAAGCCCCTTGGTATTTTTATATTTTTTATAGCACTCCTTAGAGAAATACCACTTTCTTTTTTTGCTTTCCATACTTTTTTATTGAACTCGATTATTTTCTCAATTTTTTTCGTATTTACTTTGTGTTTTATTGGTTTTGGGAAATCGGCCTTTAATAAATTAATCCCTTTTTCAAAAGCAATTACTGAGGATACTTGCGGGATTATTGGATATACTAAATGTAGGTATCTCTCTAAAATAAAATGTAAAGAATATCTTGCAGAATTACTTTCTTCTTCTGAGAATTTGTTCTCTTCATTGTATGCCCTTGATTTAATTAATTCTATATAATGAGATGCAAAGGTTTCCCATAGGAATTCTCTTAATTTTATTGCTGGGTGATAGAAATCATATTTTTCATAACATTTATCGCAGTAAAGTGTTAAATCTTCTATACAAGCTATAAATAGCTCATCGATCTTTTCAATCTTTTTTGGCTTTTCTGGTTTTTTAAATTGCATAATGAATCTTGATACATTTATTAACTTGTTTATTGACTTTCTCATTGATCTTATTTTTTCTTTTGAACAACTTAAGTCCTGTTTTGATAAATCTCCTTCTTCTGCTATCCACAATCTAAAACACTCTGCACCTATCTCTCTTATTATCTCTTGTGGGTTAATCACATTTCCGAGAGATTTTGACATCTTTCTACCTCTTTCATCTAATATATGTTGATGTATCCATACATCTCTAAAACACGGTTTTTTTGTTTCAAGATATCCTCTCAACAAAGTGTAATATAACCATGTTCTTACGATTTCTTTTCCTTGAGGGCGTAAAGTAGCGGGGTATGATTTGTTAAAGAACTCATTGTTTCTTTTATATCCCAGAATAAATAGTTCAGATATTGAAGAGTCGAACCATGTATCAAAAACTCTTTCCTCTCCTATCCAATTTTCATTAAAGTCATTTACTTTACCTATTTTTTTTCCATTTCTGTATACTTCTGCATCCTTTGGAGGACTTTCTTTCCATGGTTGATAATATCTTCCTTCTGGAGGAATTACTACTAAATTCTTCTCTCTACAATACCATAAAGGGATAGGTGTCGCATAGAATCTTCTTCTTGATATTGGCCAGTCTATAGAGATTGAATCAATCCATGAGTAAAGAATTCTTCTTGATTCAGGTGGATAGAACTTTATTTTTCTTGCAATTGATTTTATTTTATTTTTAATTTCTATTTGTTTAAGGTAGAACTCAGACATTTCTATAAACTCAATTTCTGTTCCAGATCGCTCTGATATTGGAGTCTTATGCATTATTTCCTCTTGTTTTTGAATGAGGTTTCTATTCTTTAATTCATTTATTATTTTTTCTCTTGCTTCTCTTACTTTAAGCCCTTCTAAAAATCCTGCGTTCGAATTCATTCTTCCATCTTTGTTAATAGCAATTGTTGGCTTTATCTTAAGTTCTCTAAAAAATTGGATATCTGAAAGATCTCCTGCTGAACACATCATTACTAATCCGCTTCCTTTTTCAATTGAGGCTATTGGATGAGGAATTATTGGTATTTCTTTATTATATATTGGGGATATGGCATTTTTATTTTTTAGATGAAGGTATCTTT
>JAWAMY010000036.1:0-6181 GCA_038895635.1 Candidatus Pacearchaeota archaeon
ACATTAAAAGGTATTTTATGAGAGTATTGATTTGCAATCCATTAACAACTAAAACACACAACATTAATCCAAAAAATACAAAAAGAATTTTTTTAGAAATTTGAACGTCCTTACTTTCTTGCATAAATAGTCCTCCTTGCTCTGCTTTTTCCCTAAATATAAAAGCCATTGTTAAACCAATAATTATAGATAATAAAATTGCCGCTATTGCTCTCGCAAACCCAATTTTAAATCCCAGTACAGAAGCAGTTAAAAAAATCGCAGCAATATTAATTGCAGGCCCAGCGAATAAAAAAGTTATTGCAGGCCCAAGCCCAGCTCCTCTTTTTCTTATTCCGGCAAATAAAGGCAGAATTGTGCAAGAGCATACTGCTAAAATTGCTCCTGAAACAGAAGCAATTGAATATGAAACTATTTTTTTAGATTTATGCCCGAGATATTTTAAAACAGCTTCTTTTTTAACAAATACTGAAATTGCTCCAGCAATAAACAAAGCAGGAACTAAACAAGTTAAAACATGTTTCCGGGCATAATCATGCAATAAATCAAAAGCGGATAAAATTGAGGTTCTAAACCAATCGGCATTAGAAGGAACAAAATATAAAATTCCGAATACTAAAACTATCCAAAACAACATATGCCATTCTTCTCTTTCCATTTTATTTAGAACTCTTTTTAATTATTTCAAGAAGTTTTTCTTCAGTTGGTGGCATTCCAACATTCACAACTCTTCCATCAATAACTAAAGCAGGACTTCCCATTACTCCAAGTTCAATTAATTCATTGATGTCTTTAGAGTATTCAATATCTGCCTTAATTTTTCCTTCATCTTTAAGTTTCACAACCCATTGATAAAGTTTTGTGCATGTTGGGCATCCCGAGCCAATAACTTTAATTTTCATTTTTCCCCCAATAATTTTATTAACTTAGTTACACGATTGTCCTTAATTTTATAATAAATTTTTTTGCCTTCTCTTCTTGATTCTAATATTCTAGCTTTTTCTAAGTTATTCAAATGAATAGAAACAGTGGATTGCGTTCTTTTAACATGCGGAAATATTTCACAGACACATCTTTCACCATTCACTAGAAATTTAACTATCTTTAGTCTTGTCTCATTTGCCAAGGATTTTAAGATATCTATTTCAGTCATAAGACATATTGATATATATCAATATATAAACCTTTTGTTTGAGAATAGAGATCCTAAGGAAAAATTTCATTTTACTAGAAATATGAGAATTTAAGCTTATTTTACCTTTGATTTTATTATCTCTTTCTTTAATGCAAAAAACAATATTAATGAAATGGCTTCAATTAAGACTAATGTTATCATCATAATAGATATAGATACATCATATAAATATCCTGCAATAGCACTTCCAATAAATAATGCTAAACCATAAATAACATTAAAGATACCATATCCTGTCCCTCTTTTTGTTATTGAAGTTGAATCTGCAATTGCCGCCTTCATTATTGTTTCATGCGAACCCATCACAACACCCCAAAGAAATACTGCGATTAATATAAGGATTAGATTATATGAAAAGATTAAAGGAAGAAGTATTGCTGTTAATATTGGTATAAACAATAGGACCAATAAACCTGCACTTTCATTTTTGTATTTTATCTTTTGTTTGTCATAAATCTTTCCAACTATTACTCCAAATATTGCATCAACAAACATGGCTAATCCATAAAACAAAGGAATTTGAGCGTCAGATATAATCCCATTTATTTTTAAATGATATCCTGCTATTGCAAAATTAATAAAACCGACAGTAGTTGCGAAAGTAAAAATAGAATATATCCAAAAGACTCTTGAAAGTTTAGATGATCCATTCTCAATTTTTTTAAGTTCTAATTCGCTTGGTGTTTTAAATTTGAAAAAAGTTACAAACAAAACCATCATTAAAATTATAAATGGTAACCAGAATAAATTATATCCGTGTTGATAATCTACAATTGTTTTCTGAGCAGAACCTAAATACATAAAGAAAAATGTAAATATTAGAGGGCCTATTATTGCTCCAATCTGGTCTATAAATTCAGAAATCCCAAATCCAAGACCAGTTCCTACTTGTTTAGTTGCATGAGAAACTAGGGTATCTCTTGCTGGGCTTCTTAAACCTTTACCTATTCTCTCAAGAATTATAAAAACTGCTGCAAATTGCCAATAACTTGACAATGCAAGAAGAGGAACAGCCATAAGCAAACTATAACCTAAGATTGTGAAAAACCAATGAGCTTTTGCTTTATCTGAAAAATATCCTGAAATTAAACGGATTGCATAACCTAAAAATTCTCCAATACCAACAATTAAACCAACCACAGCGGCATTAGCCCCTAATGTATTTAGGTAAGGCCCATTAACGCTTCTTGCTCCTTCATAAATTATATCTCCTAGCAAACTAATTATGCCAAAGAGAAAAATAAGCATTATCGCGTTTTTTTTATTTTCATTAAATTTGTTAAAATATTTCTTGAACATTACATATCTTATATAATTTTTATTTTTTTAAATTTGTTGAGATGAAAACTCTTTTTCCAACGATTACTTGATCCTAAGGATTAAGATACCAACGGTTTGGTTTGCGATATTAGAAATAAAAACTATCCTAAAATAATCTTTTCAACTTCCTGCTTTGCTTTTTCTAATTCTTCTTTAGCTTCTTTTTGTAATTGCTCTGCTTTTTGCATTCTTCTCTTTACCTCATCAGCGATTTTGTTTTGGATTGGAAGAGGAGGGAGCGGGATTTTCATGGATAAAAAAACCTCTGGAGTTAAGTGTTTGATAATTGAGCCGATGCTTTCTCTTTCCGTTACTATTTTAAAAAATTTGCTTGATAAAATTATTTTAATATAAAAATTATTAATGTCTTCTTTGATTTTTAACCTTAAAATTCCTCCGCTAATAATTGATTCTTTATTTTCATTTACAACAACACAAAAACCAACACTTCCATCTTTTGAAAATAACAATTCATCTTTTTGTGGTTGATAATCTTTTAATTGTTCATATAATTCTGGTTTAATTTTTTTATCTGTTTCCTCATATTTAACTTTATAATAATCTATATCTGCAACACGAATAAAAGGAATTCCTCTATCAACATACGCATCAGAACCGACTTCTATACCTTTCTTGTAATATTCTAAAACTTCTCTTATTTCCTTAACTTCATACTTCCCTTTCTTAACTGCTTTCTCAACTTCCTCAAATTTCGGTTGATAATAATAGGCATCTATTCTTTTACCTTCTACATCATTAGAATCAACAACATAAATCATTTTATCCTTTAATTCTGGCAGTTTTATTCCTAATTCATCAATAACATAATCGTTGATTGAATCAAGAAGCTTCTGAGCTTCTGCTTCTTTAGATTTTTTGGATTGATATGCTTTTTCCATTAAAGCGACTATTTTATTTTGTATTGCTATTGGCGGCAGAATTATTTTTATGCTTCTTATTTCATCAAGATTTATGTTTGCTCTAGCAACTGGTCGTTTTATTCTATCTAATTGCTTTTGCCCTAACGTTGAAATCATAAACGTCTTAACATATTCTGGATTTATTCCTTGTTCTAATCTCACTAATGCTATTGCTTGGTTTATGTTTGCTTCTTTATCACAATCATAAATGGAAACTTGCCCGATTGTTGCCCCAACAATAGCGATTAAAATATCTCCCTTTTTTAGTTTTGAACCTTTTAGGAGTTTATTATGGATATTTTGTTTGATATACAAAACTTCATCAAAATTAATATTATTATCCTCATTTATATCACCACTTCGGATAAAAGGTATTCCTTCCTCTTTTGAAGTGTAAGCATTACCTTTTGATAGCGGTGTGGCTCCGCTTGTAACTTTTTCAGCAATTTCACCAATACTTTTAATCTCAAACTTTGTTTTTTCTAGTTGTAGATAAAACTGAATAAATGCAGGCTTATAATAAAAAGGGTCTATTCTTCCCTCGATTTCATTAGAGTAAATTGCGAAGCATTCAGGCATTTTTGGTTTCCTCTGTTTTTTTCTTTCTTATTCTTTTCCATAAGAGTTTTATAGTTACATCAAGCCCAAACATTTTAATAACCATACCAAACAAAGTTATGGAGATTAAACCAATAGCCAAATTTATAGTATAAAACTTATTTTCTATTCTTTCAACATAATTTAAAATGCTATAATAATTATTGTTAATCGTTGGCAAATATTCTCTTTCTTTATAACCTGCTAATTCTTTAGATAAATCTTCTATTTCTTTATCCTTTTCTGTAATTTGCCCCGTTAAATTAGAAATTAGGGAATCTTTCTTCTCGATTGAAGAGTTTAACGACTCTAATAAAGCTCGTAATTGCGATATTTCCACTTCTTTGTTTGCTAATTGTTGTTTGAGTGCTGTATTGTCATTAGTTAATCTGTTAATTTCTGTTTGTTTATTATCTGCTCCAGTTAAAGATTGAAATACTGGAATCATTGCAGAAAAAAATACAATTAGAAAAAATATAGAAATAATTCCCCCAATAATTGCCTGAATTTCTGCTTGACCTTTCCTATTCATTTTCAAACTCCTTTATATCCCCTCGGATTCTTCTCAAACTTTCTGTATTCTTCTAAGATTTTATCTAAATCATTGATAGGGTCTTTTCTGCCTGTGGCGTCATAGCCAATATGTTCAGCTATTGCCATGAAGATAGGATAATTTTCTTTTCTTTCGTTTTCTTTTTTCTTTCTCACAAATACAAGAGAGGATTTTACCCCTGCTCCAAAATGAGTAAATGCAAACTGCGGAAGTGAAACTACTGCTAATATTTGTGATTTTTCCATCAAGAAATCCCTAACATATTGCAACGATGAATTGGTTAAAATCCCATCAGGCAAAACAATAGCCATTTTACCATTTGGCTTTAAGAAATCTAAACATCTTTCAATAAACAATATCTCTGTTTTTTGGTTTTTCTTTCCTTTGCCTAATTCGTATTTGTCTAAATAATCTTTTTCTGTTGATTTTACAACAGCTCCAAACGGAGGATTAGTAAGCAATATATCAAACTGGTTTTTCTTAAAGCCCTTGTGTATTTTTGTGATCTCATCAATATTTCTTAATGAATCTGTTGAGATAACATTTGTATGCCCGTCGTCATGAATTATCATGTTCATCTTACAAACTCGAGCTATTTGGTCGTTTATTTCAATTCCATAAAGGTTATTCATGGCAAATTTATGCCAATGTTCCCATGCTTCTTTTTCATCATAATTTGATTCTGCAAACTTTCTTATTTTATCAAGAGCATTAAGCAAGAAACCGCCAGAGCCACAAGCAGGATCTATAATTAAATCTTCTCTTGTTGGATTCATCATTTCGACACAAAAATTTATTATTTCTCTCGGTGTAAAGAATTGCCCCATTTTTCCTTTAAAGAAATCTTCCATAAACCTCTCAAAAGCCACGCCTTTGGTGTCTAAATCGATCTTGTTTATGGCCAACTCCTGTAAATGCTCAACAACATTATAAACGACTTTCGGCTCTAATCTTATATCTTCTTTAAAAACTTCTGCGTCTTCTTTTTTGGCTTTTTGATAAATTGCATTTATCTTATTAAAAATTTCTTCCGCTGATTCATGCGTTCCTATCTGGAAAGAATACGGTTCGCCTTTTTTTGTTGTTTTTTCATCTTTTAGTTTGCAGAATAATAGTTTTGAAACTTCGTCAAAAGCAGTTGTAGGTGCTAATTTTCCACCCTGCCAAACAGTATTGTGAGATTTTTCCAATGCTCTGATTAGTTCTTCTCTGGAAACTTCTTTCAATTCTTTGTCTGGTTCTCCTTTTATGAATCTGTATTTTGGTGTTTTTCCATATTTCTTTGGAATATCTGAAATAACATTTTTTTCTCTTTCGCTTGGCTTAAAACCTGCAACATCAAAAGCGGTTTTTGTAATACCTGCAACAACAGAAGCGAACTTTGCCCTTAAACTATTCGCGTTTCCAAATGCTTGCTCAATTGCTTGCTTAAATTCTGCGTCACTAATTCCATCTTTCTTACATTCGATAACAAGATACTCTGCCCCTTCTTCATCGTAAACGACAATATCTGCTCTATCTTTTGGCGTTCTTCTCGGAACGGTAACTTCAATATCTATATTTTTGGCAGGATAATCATAATCTAAAACAAGTTCG
>JAWAMY010000037.1:0-682 GCA_038895635.1 Candidatus Pacearchaeota archaeon
TTCTTTGCATCTGCTTTAGGAATAACATGGAATTCTTGGAATTCTGGTTTTAATTCAGATTTGCTATGTGCCCCTCCCCCAATGATATTTGCAACCATTCGTGGAACTTTTATTTCTCTCTTATCTTTCAAAATAATTTGCCAAACTTCTTTTCTTTCTTTAAATGCTAGGGCTTTAAGAAAACAATATTCTATTGCAATTAGAGAGTTACCTCCAATTTTTCTTTTGAACTTATTTTCAACTTTCTTTAAATCTTCAAATTTATTAAAATCTATACTAAATTTTGAAGTGTTATTTATCTCTTCAATATCTTCATTAATGCTTTTTTTCCAAGGAGATACTTCATATTTTCCTTTTGATTTTCCATTCGGAGCACTCGCTTTAAATTTACCATATTCACAATAAAGCTCTACTTCTATTGTTTTGTCTCCTCTTGTATCGTTAATTGCTTTTGCTTCTAATCTCTTTATAATCATCACTTCTATAATTTATCTTAATTATTAAATCTTATTCCTTTTTAAGAAAAATCCTTTTTTGTTTTGGTTCTGTCTTATATTTTTACTGTAATTCTTCACTTCCTTCTCTTCCACCTATTTCTTCAAATGATTCTTCGTCTTCAGGAGTTGCAAGTTCCATAATCTCTCCACTTTCTGCAATCCCCTCTTCTTCCATCATCTCCTCT
>JAWAMY010000037.1:692-6162 GCA_038895635.1 Candidatus Pacearchaeota archaeon
TTTTGTTTTTTGTGACTCTTCAGAAATCTTTTTGATCTTTACTGCTTTTTTCTTTGGCATAGGTTTTTTAACAGTAATTGGTAAAACATTACTTTCGAATTCTATCTCAGCAATCTTCATAGGCTCATAATTGATCTTTTCTAATTCTTCTTTAGGGATATCTTTTAATAAAGGAGCATCCATTGCTATTTGCAGGGCTCTTGCTCCAAGTATTCTTGCAGTTTCATACTTTGTAAATTTCTCTTCTTTCATTTTATTGCTTAAATATTATTATTTTTAAATTTTCTTATCTTTCTTTATTGCTTCTTCTATCATCTTTTCAATATAAGGGTAGAAAGTTTTATTTTTTTTCTCAACAAACTCTAACATCTCATTAAATCTTGTTGAACTAATTACAAAATTATTACTTTTTTGCATACTACATATTTTAATTGGGTTTTCTGGAACAATTCCCATTATTATTCTACCTTCTGCACAAGCCTCTTCTTCAAGAGTTGGATCAAGAAATATCACATCATTAATCTCATATATACTATAGTTTAAAGGCATATTTTTGCTTAATGGCAATTTCTCTTTTTTTTCCTTTTTGTAATCAATTATTTCTCTCTCCTCATCATAATATGGAATTCTTGTATCTCTTAAAGCAGTTAATGTTCCAATAAAAGCAGCATCTAATAAATTTCCATCGTCATTTATTGAATAGATGTCAATTAAAACAGCCCAAGCTTTTTCTCCTTCTTTTATACACAATTTTTTGAAGTCAATATACTTTGACTCTCTTATTCCCCTATCTACTAATCTTCCAAGTTCGATAGCCTCAAATCTTGGAGGGCCATATTCATATTTGCCATGACTTAAAGGCAATAGTTCAGCTGTAACTATCATTGTTCCCTCGTCCGGATTACTTGAGTAAGGTTCCATTATATCCATCTTAACTCCAACCCAGACTTCTGTCTTACCTATCTTAACCTTTGCACTTCCTTCTGCTTTATTAGATACTCCTGTTTCTATTTTTACCTCGCGAAATTCATCAACTTTTCTTCCATCAAATCTCTTTCCTTGGGATAAATATTGCCCAATTCTCTTTTTTGTTAAATTTGAGAATTCTATCATTTTATTTCCTCCTTAACTTCCTTTAATGCAGCTTTTTGTGCTTCATATATTTTCTTACAAGCTTCTTTGCCTATTCTTATTGCTTCATTTAATTCTTTTATTGATATCTTACCATCAAGTTGAATATGGGATATCTCTTGTTTTTTTCCAAGAAAGGAAATTGCAATATCAGTGGCACCTTCTCCCTCTTCATAATCCTCTTCTTCCTTTATTACATCCACTACCATTTGTTTATCTATTTTGCCGATAGATACACTAGTTACTAAATCTCTCATAGGAACTCCTGCGTGAGCTAGAGCAATTGAAGCAGCGTTTATTCCTGCACATCTTGTTGATGCATTTGCTTGTGGAATTATTATATGCACATCAATAACAGTATTTGGGAACTCATCAATTAAAACAGCTGGATTTAAAGCCCATTCAGTAATTTTAGATATCTCTATGCTTCTCTTATTTGGACCAGGTTTCACTCTTTCATCTACAGAAAAACTTAACATATTATAGTTACATCTTAAAATTCCTTTCTCTGGATTCTGTAAATGTTGAGGATGTAGTTGTTTTGGACCATAAACTGCAGCATAGGCTACTGTATCTCCAAAAGCAAACATCGCACTTCCGTCTGCATTTGGAATAACTCCTGCTTTTGCTACAATCTTTCTTGTTTCATCATTTTTTCTTCCATCAAATCTTTTTGTGTAACTCATATTTTCTCCTTTTCTTTAATTAAAAATTCTTTGACTTTTTCTGTAAGACCATTAATGAATGATTTTTCTGTTACATATAAAACTGCTTTTTTGGCAAATAATTCATCCTCTACTCTTTCTCCTTTTATCCAAACAACTCCATTTTGGCCAATTATTATCTTACAATTTGTTTCTTCTTTTATGATTTTAATCATGCTACCTTCTTTACCAATAACTCTTGGAACTTTATGAGGATTTATAAATACAATTATTCCATCATCAAGTTTTCCAAGGCCTTTACTATCAAGTGTTAGATCTACACTCTTTTGTTTTACTGAACTTATCTTTGCACAGAAAAAATCACCAATATCTAAGAAATCTGATAGATTATTTTTATCAACAAATCTTGGGACTTCCATTACAGGTAAGAATGCTGATGTAGGAGCATTTATATCTGCTATCCATCCGTTGAAACTAATATCTACAACTTGACCTATTACAACATTTCCTCTTCTAGGTATAAAAACTCCAGATAAGGGAATTACTTTTATTATTTTTCCAGAATAATCTACAACTCCATATCTCTCAGCAACAATATCATTGCCCTCTCTTCTCGTTTCTTCTCCAGGCAAAAAATCATCTCCAGATACAATAACTTCTCCTGGAACAACTATCTGCCTTTCCTTTACTTCAATTTCTCTACTCATTTTTCTTTTATTTCCTCACTTAATATACTTCCGTGAGTTATAGAATTTAATTTATCATAAAATTCAATTTGGAATCCTATTGGAATATTAACAATACATTTCAAGTCTCCATTTGGCATCCATTCTTCTTTTTCTTTATATCCTTGAATTATTCCATATACCTGGCCAGTATATTGAGCAGGAATAGTTATCAGAACTTTTTTTGTTTCTATCTTTAGTGGAATAACTTTCTTTAATTTTTCAACAATCTCATTTATTTGAGCTTCGATTGGTTTGTTTGTTATATTAACTCCTGCTTCTTCTAAAGACTTTTCTATTCTTTCAGGGGTATATGGTCTATTTGTTCTTGGGTCAACTGCATTTTTTGTTAAGAAATCAATAATCTGTTTTTCTTTTTCACTTGCTTTTTTCTCTCTATATTCTTGAGTTATTTGTACTTCTCCTCTTTTAATTATCTCCTCAGAGATTTCTTTTATATCTGTTGTTTTGAAAGCTTCACTTAAATCCTTCTCACTTGCTCTAAATCCTTTTTTAATATCAGAATAAACCGTATCAATTGCAATTATTTCCTCAATATTTCCTTTTCCTGTCTTTTTAAATTCTAAAGCTTTATCAATGTCCACTAAAATTTCAAATGTTTTTCCATTAACTTTTGCTCTTGCAATTACTTCAGTCATCTTAAGAAGCAATTAGCTTTTTTAGAAAACTCTCGTCAACTCTTCTTACTTTTTTTTCTTCTTTATTGATATATGCAATATCAAACCTACTTAGTTCGAAGTTTTTTCCAAGTATTTCTTTAAAGATTTCTAAAGCTAATTTTATTCCTCCATTTATATTTAGGTTTTTATTGTATTTTATTCTTAACATTTCTTTTATTCTTTCATCGTTCTCTCCTATTGCTGTTGCATAATAAGAGAAATAATTCCCAGTTATATCTGACGAGTAAACTTTTGCTTCATTTCTCTCTATTCCAGCTATTATTACAGAAACTCCAAAGGGTCTAGCACCTCCATATTGAGTGAATTGTTGCTTGATATTCGCAATATCTCTTATAATCTCTTCTACATCTATTGGAGAATCATAAGTGACTCGGTTCTGCTGGGCAATTATTCTTGATCTCTCGATTAAAACTCTTGCATCACTTAGGATTCCTGCTGCACTTGCAATTATGTGAGAATCTATCTCATATACTTTACTTGCTGAATCAGTTACTATTAGTTTATCATTTAATCTCCTATCTGAAACTATTACAACTCCATCTGTGCATACTATTCCAATACTTGAACTTCCTAATCTTACTGTTTTCTCAGCGTATTCTACTTGAAGTAAATGTCCATCCGGAGAAAACATAGTTGCTGCTCTATCATAACCCATTGCTTGATGTTGTATCTCGCTTGGCATATCCATTTTCCTGCCTCTCAAAATAGAAGATAATAATTAAAATTCTTCCTATTCTCTCTCCTTTTAAGAAACAAAGCTTTAAAAAACTTTCTTTATCTCAATTATTCTTCTTTAAAAGATTTAACTTTTTTAATACTTCCTGATACTCTTTTAACTTTTATTTTTTTATTACTTAAAGCAAAACTTGCCCTGATTTTATTTACCGATTCTCTATTTACTGCGATAATTTTTGAATTTATCCATACTGGACTTGCAGAAGAGTATCCAAGTATTCCTATGAACCTAATTATTAATTCTTCTATGTCTTCCTTAGTTAATTCTGTATCTAATAATAGATATCTCTTTTTCTCTCTTAATGCAGGTTCTAATGATTTCATACACATTAAAGAATAACTCCCATTATTAATCTTTCTTTATTGATTTAAACTCAAACTATTTAAACCAAGTTTAATTAAAATCATTATGCTTAAAGTTTTCACTATTGGCGGGTACAATGAAGTTGGAAAGAATATGACGGCTATTTTAGTAAATAATGATGCATTTATTTTTGATATAGGTTTTTATCTTCCTGCTGTGATTGACTTACAAGAATCTGAAAGACAGCCAACTCCTCAGATGTTAAAAAATGCTGGTGCTTTTCCAGATGATTCATGTATTGAAAAGATAAAATCAAATGTACGGGCAATTTTTATTAGTCATGCTCATTTAGATCATGTTGGGGCTGTTCAATATCTCGCTTCAAAATATCCAAATGCTCAGATTTATGGTACTCCATTTACAATTGAAGTTTTAAAAGCTTTATTACAAGATTCAAAGATAGATTTAAAAAATAAGTTAAATTCCATTTATCCAAATTCTTCATTTTTTGTTAAGGGTAGAAAAGAAAGATATCTTGTTGATTTTGTTAACGTAACTCATTCAACTTTACAAACAGCAATAGTTGCTCTCCATACTCCTCATGGAATTGTTGTTTATGCTAATGATTTTAAGTTAGATAATAATCCTACTCTTGGAATGCCACCAAATTACTCGAAATTAAAAGAATTATCCAAAAAAGGAGTAGCTCTCTTAATTGTTGACTCTTTATATTCTGGAGATGAGAGAAAAACCCATAGCGAGAAGATTGCAAGAGTAATGGTAGAAGAGGTCTTATTAACGGTTAATCATCAAAATAGAGCAATTGTTATAACTACTTTTTCTTCACATATTGCTCGACTTAAAAGTATTGTCGACTTTAGTCGTAAATTGAACAGGAAGGTTGTGTTTATTGGTAGAAGTTTGTTAAAATATGTTGTAGCATCTCAAAGAGTCAATTTATGTCCATTTAAAAACGAGATAGAACTTGTTAGGTATAAAAATCAGGTAAAATCAAAACTTAAAAGAGTTCAAGAAAATAGAGATAAATATGTTGTCGTATGTACAGGACATCAAGGAGAAGAAGGATCTATTCTTGATAGGATAGTGAAAAGAGAGACTCCATTCATCTTAAAGCCTCAGGATAGCGTTATTTTTTCTTCAAAAGTTATCCCTCATCCAATAAATATTGCAAATCGTGCAAATATTGAA
>JAWAMY010000038.1:0-6007 GCA_038895635.1 Candidatus Pacearchaeota archaeon
CTATCCTCATTTCTATTTCTGCTGGAGCTTCATTTGTAGCAAGATGTAATCCTAAAGATATAGAAGGCACTTCTGAGATAATAAAAAAAGCAATCTTACATAAAGGTTTTTCTTTTGTTGAGATGTTGCAAGATTGTCTAATATTTAATTATCCAGATAATCTTGAGAAAAGAATGTATAGAATAAATAATAGCTTAGATTTTGATAAGGCTATAACTCTTGCAAAGGAATGGGATTATGATAATGAAGATGCAAAGATACCAATTGGAATTTTTTATCAAACTCAGAAACAAACATTAGAAGAAAAGTGGTATAAAAAAAGATAGAAATACATTCTCTAAATTATGGCTCATTATGCTTTTTTATAAGTTAATTAGATTTGTCCACTTTTATTGCATTAACAGGACAAGATTCAGCTGCTTCTGTAACACACTTTTTATCTGTCTTCTTTTCTTTTACATATGCTTTTCCATCTTCATCTATTTCAAAAACTTCACATATTGAAGCACAAGAACCACATCCAATACATTTCTTGCTGTCAATAGATACTTTAAACATCTGAAAGAATATTCTCTTTTTTTTAAATACTTTATGCTTTGGCTTGTTTCTATCTATTATTATAACTACTACACTGGGAATTCTTAAATAGGCGATTAAACTGGTAATTAATTCTTTTACATTTATATTCTTCTAGACATCTATCCTTACTTTCTTTAAATAATCTCTTACAATTTTCTAATTCTCTTTTATAATCTATTCTACAATGTTCAATATATTCTTTAATTATGGTATGATTTATTTCACTTCTGTTCATTAACTGTGTAGAATTCTTAATTTCCTCTAAGCAACTCTTATAATCTCTTTTTATACCTAAATAACATATTTTGCTTTCTTTAGTTGCATTTGCGACACATCTTCCATAATTAATCTTAAGTTCTTTATTTAAGCTTGAGTTTAAATATCTATAATTTTTATTCCCATCATTATATTCTTCTTTTTTAGCAGATGAAATTATTAATGAGCAAATTAGTATCAAAACAATTATTCCAAGGAAAATTAAATATTTTCTGTTCATACTCATTTAGGATTATTACCCAATTTAAAAACTTTATTATTATGTAATAGTTATTAATTTTTTATCTAATGGAAGTAGTAAAAATGGGCCCAGGAGGAATCGAACCCCCATCAAACGGTCTGGAGCCGTTTATTCTACCTTTGAACTATGGACCCATATATTCAATATTATCACTTATTCATATATAAGCTTTTACAAATCTAATTCTTTTTATTATGCAATAGAAATAATTGTTTTAATTTCTTCTTCTGATATCGAACATCCTTTAAATTTTAATCCTTGTAGGGCTGCTTCCAAATAATCTTTATTATTAATATCTAGCAATCCTTTTTTATAAGCAATATAAATTAATTCTGAAGATCTAATAAATCTAAATTCTCCAGTTAATTTTAGGTCTTTATAATTCGCTTCAATTTTAGAATTAAGTTTTTTTTCAAGAAGTTTTCTTAAGTTTTCAGGTTTTTCATATAACATACGAGTTGTTCGTTCATCAATCACTACTAAATTCTCAATACCTTTTTTATTTAGAATCATACTTAAAGCAAGACAAGAAGCCTCTCCTTTATCAATGATTTTTATCTTTCTATTTTGGAAATTAAAAATACTATTTGTAATTTCTAAAACTCTTGATGTCTCAGTGGATACTACTTTTCGATTTATATTTAACGAATCTGGAAAATCAATTATTCTTTCATTTATTAATAACTTTAAGTTCATTGCATTTAACTTATATTTAGGTACTTTAATTGGCCTTTCTACTATTTCATGCTCAATATCTTCTGTAATAAGAAAAACTCCATTAAATGCTTTCCTTAGGCTTCTAAGTTCTTCGAGCATAGAGTTCATTGATAAGCTAATTAAACTTCCAGCATCAAAAATTAGTGCTTTCATTTTACTCTTTCTCAAAAAAATCTAAAGCGTTTTTTATCCTTTTTTTAACATCGAGAGTGACTGTTAAAGGCATCTCTGAAATGCCTGCTTGACCAGCATAATCAGCTAATTCCCATAAAGAGATACCTAATAAGTTAGCAGTTCTTTCAAGAGAGAATCCATGTTCATATACTTTTGATGCTTTGTTAATCTTTGCTTTCCTGAATAAATCTTCAACTGTTATTTTAAGATTTTCAGATAAATTATCAGCCCTACTTATTATATTCTTTAATATACCTTCGAAATTACTAAAATCTCTCTTTTTAGTTAAAATTATCATTTCATCTATAGCCTTTATGTAATCATCTAAAAAACTGTGATATTCCTCATCATAATACTTCGCCTTTCTTTCAATTAATTTACTTAGGGCATATATAATCACAGCTACACTTATATTGTCCTTATCTCCAGTGATTGAAGCTGTATGTATTGTTTGGTTACTCAAATGTTTTAATTTAAGAACATCCGATTTAAGTGAAGCTTTTTTAGCATCATTAAGTAAATTTAATACATGATCTACCTCTTCCATTTTAAACAGAATATCTCAAACTATTTAAATATTCTTTATTCTTTTATAATATATGAGAATAATACTTGATACTAATTTTATATTATCATGTATAAAGCAAAAAATTGACTTCTATGGTGAGTTGGATAGACTTTTTGGTAGATATTTCCTTTTTATTCCTCACAAAGTTATTGAGGAATTAGAATCAATTTCAAAAAGAAAAACTGCTACCTTATCTGAGAGAAGTAACTCAAAGTTAGCCATTGATTTAATTAACACTCACTTGGCTTATATATTAAAATTAGATGGAGAGAATACTGATTCTTCCATTGCTAATTATCTTAATAAGTCTAAAGAAGAGATCTATTTAGCAACTCTTGACAGAAATTTGAAGAAGAGAATAACAAACAGTAAAGTTAAATTCTTAACTATTAGAAATAAGAACCACATTGAAGTTTCTTATTAGTTATTGTAAAGATATTATTCTACAACAATAATTATTAAATAATCTCCTGCAAAAAATTGTTGCATGAAAAAATACATTGATATCTTGATATTATCTTTATTAATTATTATATCTAACTCTCTAATAGTCTCTTCACTTTCAAATGAGTCACGTTTTCTGGCTAATTGTAAAAGAGAATGTGTTAGTGATTTTAATTCAAGAAATGATGTTTGTTATGAAAACTATGAAGTATGTAAGTCTAGTTGTTTTAATCGTCAATGCATTAGACAATGCTTGAATGAGAGTAATTCCTGTCATAAGAATTCAAAAAATATGCTTGTTATATGCGAGAAAGATTGCATTTCTAAATTGAAACCAAGTTGTTTAAATGGTACAATTGCTTTTGGAGAGAAATTTACTGATGGTTGTAATGTCTGTACATGTGGCGAAAGAGGTAGAATTATTTGTAAAAAGGAACCATTTTGTAATAAAGATGTATCAGTTGAAAAGAGTGAATGTGAACGATCTGGAGGTTTTTACTATCGTTTATGTAATGGAGTTTATTTTGATATTGTTTGCAGTTCAAAAAGTTATTGTATTTGTGGAGGTAATTTCAATTATACATGTCCTAAAGATTATTCTTGTATAAAAGACTTTATCTCTCCAAATAAAAGAACAGCGTCTCTTAATGGGTGGAAAACTCTTATAGGAGTTGAATTAGGAGATATTGGTATTTGTGGAAAATAATTATCTTTAAGTATATTTTTTAAACTAGTCAATAATAAATTATTTATGAAGTTAGCTGCTTTATTTTCTGGTGGTAAGGATAGTACTTATGCAACATATCTAGCAATAAAAGAAGGATATGAGGTTTCTTGCTTAATTACAATTTTTTCTGAGAATAAGGAGAGTTATATGTTCCACACTCCATCCATATCTCAAGTGAAAAGACAAGCAGAGTCTATGAATATTCCATTAATTGCTGTAAAAACCAAAGGAGAGAAAGAGAAAGAGTTAACAGATCTAAAGAGAGCAATTAAATTAGCAATTAAGAATTTTAATATTAATGGAATTATTACAGGAGCTATTGATAGTGTTTATCAATCCTCAAGAATTCAGAGGATATGTAATGAATTAAATATAGAATGTTTTAATCCATTATGGCAAAAAAATCAATTTGAACTTATTAATGAATTAATAACTAATGAATTTGAAGTAGTAATTACTGGAGTTTTTGCGTATCCTTTAACTAAAGATTTTATTGGAAGAAAAATTGACTATGAATTCTTGGATGAAATCGTTGTTTTAAATAAAAAATTTAATATCTCTTTATCTGGAGAAGGAGGAGAATTTGAATCATTTGTTATAAACTGCCCGCTTTTTAAGAATAAGCTCGAAATAAAGAATATTGATGTTAGAGGCGATAAATATTCATGGATAGGAGAGATTATCTTAAAATGATTCTAATTTTAAATATTTCAAAAGAGAGGTTACATTATTATGAATTTGTAAGGCCAATTGAGGCTATAGTTAGAGATTTAAATGTCCCATATGAAAATAAACATTATCTTAATCTTTCTTTATCTCAAATAAAAGATTTTGAAAGAATTATAATTTGTGGCACAAGTCTTTATGATAATGAATTCTTGAATAATGTGGATAGATTTCTATGGATTAGAGATTGTGATAAACCTATTTTAGGAATATGTGCTGGAATGCAAATAATTAGCAAAATCTTCGGAGGCAAAATTAGAAAAAAAACAGAGATAGGTTTTTTTAAAGAGAAGTTCAATAAAGATTTTCTTGGATTAAATGGAGAAGTAGAGGTTTATCATCTTCATAATAATTACGCTACAACTCCAGAAGATTTTTATATTTTCTCAATTTCATCTAATCTTGTTCCACAAGCAATTAAACATAAAGAATTGCCAATATTTTGTACTCTTTTTCATCCAGAAGTTAGACAGAAAGAATTAATTAAAAATTTTTGCTTAATTAATTATAGACATTAGAAATCTAATAGTCTCATTAATTTGATCTGAAAAACTAATTTTTATTTTATAAATTCTCTTCCGTTTTAATGTATAATTTACTCAAATTTCATTAGATTCTTTTCTGACTTAAATGCCCTCTTTATTTGTTCTTCATTATATCCTCTAGGGATTTTTCCAGTATTTGCATAATGATATAAGGCAGTATTAAATACTTGCTTCGCTATGTTGAAAAATATGAATACCCCAACAAGGTAGTTTATTAAAACTGTAAACATTATTAGTCCAAACCATAAGTTGATTACAAAACTAATTATCATCAAAATTATCAATACAATTCCTCCTATTAATAAGAATATCCACTTTACAATTTCAAAACTCGCAATTCTTACTAAACTCTCCCCCCAAGTCTTTTTTAAAGTTGCTAAAGATTCCTTTATTGATGCAAGAGGTCCTAAGTTTTTATAGATTATTCCCTGAACAACAAATATTGTTGAAATGCTCCAAGCCATATCTAATGTGCTACTTATAATCTTTACCAGGAATTTTGAAAGACCTCTTGATCTTTTGTTAAAATTCTCTACAGTCATCAGGATTATTCCTACTGTTGCAGAAATTATTGCCCACAAAGCTACTTTATCAATTCTTTTACTCGCAAAAGCAATAGACTCTCTGAGACCAACATTCTTTCCATTGAATCTATTACCTGCAGTGTAAACTACACAAGCAGAGAAAAAGGTTCCAATAAAAGCAATACCAAAATACAAAATAAATATCAAAGTAAATATCATGGGTTTAATCTGCATCTCTTCTTTTAATACTCTGCCAATAGGTAAAGAAATTAAGACTACTGTAATAATGAATATAATTGAGATTAAAATTGAAAGAATAGGATAAATGAAAATCTCTTTATCTTTTTTCATTACATTGAAAGTTGATTTAGTAATCTCCCAACTATTTGATAAAACTCCCATATAAAAACAAATTTATTTTTATTTAAAAACTTATTCTTCTAAAGTTAGATAACCGCTGTGAATAATTTATAAAATTCTCCCTTA
>JAWAMY010000039.1:0-5209 GCA_038895635.1 Candidatus Pacearchaeota archaeon
ATGAAGGAACGGTTACATCCGCTCCGACACTTTTTTCCATTGTTTCTCGAACGACAATTGGTGGTAAATAAACTTTCTCAAAAGGAAGTTCATAAGAAACAGGAGCAGCTATTATTCTATACATAGTACTTATTGATTGAATCTCACTCATCAGTGGACCGCTCATTGAAACATTAAATCCTTCTTCAACTCTTACTCCGATTGCCAACTCACCACTACCTCGAATCGCCGCTAAATGATTATAAACTCCATCAGCATCAGTAAAGCCTGCGGTAATAAAACCATATCTTCCTCTTGCAATATTAAAAACATCTAACCAACCACGATATTCGGTAGCTAAACTTACTGGTGTTGAACCAACCTCCAACCCTGCCTCTTTTATATGAGCACCTAATCTTTCTTGATCAATTATTTGGGCTAGTTGTTGCATAGTCATTTCCTGACCATGAAACATTACGGGCTGACCACAAGAAGTAACCATATGAGAGTTATCTAAAGGATTAAGTTTTAATTTACCATCAACTATTCCATCAGAAATATCATCAATTCTTATTGCTCCCAAACCTGGAATATGAATCGTAAATTGAACTCCATAAGGGGCTCGCGAGGGATCAGAAATAATATCTTGAACATTTTCCAATTGACCTGTTAAAGGATTAACAGTTACCCCCATTTTACTGGCATCTAAAATTATCCCATAACTTCCATCCGGATTACGATAAACATAATTATAAAGTTGTAATTCTTGAAGATCAGAACCTTCCGTTCGATTGGTCCACCAACGTTGAGATGGTAATTTACTAACAATCTCTGACCAGGCTAATTCTGCTTCTTTACCTTCTAATATTTCAATCGTTTCCGGTCTTGGCTCAATATAAATAATTCGTGCATCATAAACTCCTCCTATAATTTTTCCTTCAGTGGTTAATTGAGCATCATCAATCAAAATCACTTCTCGACCATCAGGAAAATGCATTATTGAACCTGTTTTTTCATCAATAACTACAAGATCATATTTATCACCATCTTGACGCCACTGACAATACCATCCTTCTCCTGCAGGAACAGTCATTGGCTTATGAGTAACTGGGTTTTCAATTTGAAAAGTAGTCGTCGGTTTTAAAAACTCTACAGGTTGAACTGGGCCAGGAATTTCAATTGACTTAATAGTAATTCCATGAGTTTCAAGATCTTTAATAAATGCTTGAAATCCAGAAGGATCATCAATTCGATACCCACTCATATCAACAATTACTTCTCCTGTCCTTAAATCAACTAAAGCATCATATCGCTGTCCGTCAATTGTTGTTTGTTGCCAATCATAAACGGCAGGTAATTCAATCCTTACTCCATCAATAGAAACAGTATGAGTTGGACCCAATGGTGGTTCAAAATAATTGTGAATCCTTAAAGCAACGCGCTGCAAAGAAGTCAAATCAGTAACCAATCTACCCGAAGAATCAAGCTCTAACTGAAATTTACCATCTCTTATCACATCTACCCACTCGCGACTCCATTGAGAAAATCCTTCATTTTTTAACTCTTGAACTTCCTCTTTAATTGCCCCGCTAATTGCCCCGCTGATAGGTGAAATTGTGTAATAACTAATCAAACTTGAGGCTACAGAAGTAGCAAAAACCATTGTCTGGCGTCTTGCTCTTATTTGCCTGAAATTTTTATTTTTCTGTCTTAATGATTCTTCTTGTGTTATTTTTAAATCAATCATTGGCTCAGTAATTCTTTTAATAAAAGCTTCAACTTCTTGATCATTGGCAAATCCAAATCTGTCTTTTTCTTTTTTAAGCAATTTTTCAATCTCTTTAATATATTTTTCTCCTGAACCAAAACGAAGCTGGGCTTCCGCTAAGGCTGAAAGTTTTCCAAAAACTAAACTAAACTTTTCAACCGTTGAAATATCTTCACCCGGAAAAATTCTTTCTCTTAAATCTTGATTATCTTTTAATAAATTCCAAAGTCTAATTTTTGCATCAAGAACAGCGCCCGTCAACTCAGTAAATTCTTCTTTATCTTTTCCCTCAGTGTAAGAAATAAAATGCTGTAATCCTCCCTCTTGTTGAGAAAGTTCTGTCAAATCTAAACGAGCAGTGGTTTCCGCAAGTAATAAAATTAATTGATTAACTTCTTGGAAAGTAAGATTTTCTTTTGATAATAAATTTCTAATAGAAGCTGTTATTTCTCTTGCTCTTTTTGGTTGGACCAAACTTTCTTTCATTTCAGCTCGAATTAGAGCCCCAGCAACATCTTGTCTTTCCCAAGCCATTTCTCTTGATAGTTGAAATCTTTCTTCTTTCAACCGACTTCCTTCTTTAATTGCGGCTAAAGCACCCACTCCAGCTCCCGCTCCTAAAATAGGAATTATTCCAACACCGCCAGTTCCCGCTACAAATGCCAGTGCACCAGCAGTTCCTGCTAATTTTGTTGCTCCTTTACCTAATAATGAAGTAATAATTCCGCTCCCATAATAACCGATTGTTCCTGCTAAAGTATATAAACCTACTTCTTTTGCTGTTAAACCGGCACCCCCTAAAATTCCTAACCAAAGATTGGTTCTTTTTACTGCGGTTTCAATTCCAGGCGCTGATAAACCAATTGCTCTATCAACTATTCGTCTTTCTAGTTTTTCTCTCCATCCACCAATTCCTTCTAATCCTTCATATCTTGTTTGTCCTCTTCTTCCCCCCCAAGCACCTTTGCCCAAAACAATATCAACTCTTACTTCCTGCCAAAGAGTTTTTCCTTCTTCAGTTTGTCTTAAATAACCATTTTCATCCCAATATTGAGAAACTTGTTCGGTTAAAGAAACAAGATTGCTGGCGATTTCTTTTGGAGAAAAAAGTTTTCTTTGCTCCTCAGTTAACTGACCATAAAATTCATCACTTCTTAAATACTGATTAACCTCAATAAGAAGTTGTCTTTTTATTTCTTCTCTTCTTTCCTCATTAGTTTCTCCTTTAAGTTGGGAAGCATATTTAGCAATTATTTCTTTTATTTTTTGTTGAGCTCTTTCATTTAACTGTGGATTAACCTCAGCCAGAAGAACTCTTCTTTCTCCTGCTAAAGTTCTTATTCCCTGTCCTAGGCGATCAACATCTTGTAAAGACATTCTTTCTCTTCTTTGAGCAAATCTTTGAGCTTCTTTATCTTGTTGTTGAAGATATAATTGCCTCATTAACTGCCATTCTTTATTAAAATCGCTTTCGGTAGCTTCTCCTTTTTTTACTTTTTCTATTTGATCATTTAACCATCGCTGAGCTAGAATTTGTTCTGAACTTTTAGCGCCGAAAAGGCCGGCAAAATTATAAACAAAAGTATCATATAAAAACCAACGAAAGCGACCAAATAATCCTTTATTTCTTTCTTTTAATCCCTTCCTTAAGGCTAATTCAATTATTTCCACTCTAACATCTAAAGGCACCGAGGTATCCCCTACTAATCCTTGTCTTATCATTCCAATCATCTCAGCACTAAATTGATGTCGCTGGCGATCAAAAGAAGGTTTAAATAAAGTCCCTTGCCACACATAATGAAAAGGATGACGAAAACCCTTTATAATTCCAGAAAGAACTCCCGGAACAATACTTGCAATTTTACCAACAAAACCCTTTTGAGCTAATTTTCCACTTAATCTTGCTAAAGCATCACTTAAACCATCAATTACTCTAAATTTTTTAAAAAGTAGTTTATCTCTAAAAAGTTCTTCTTCTAAAGAAGTTAGATGTCTTTTTACATCTTGAGCATTTTCATAAGCTATTTCTTCTTCAACAAAAGCAGCCGTTAAAACTTTAGGAAGCTCTACTATTGTTGAAGGTCCGCTTTCTGAAGAAGATATAACCGGCGCTTGGGGTGGTGTTTCTTCATATTCTTCTGGCGATTTTCCACCGATATATTGTTTCCTTCTTTCTTCTGGTAGTTCTCCACCAGAGGAAGCAGTTTCTAACTCTCCTTCTTTTCCTCCTTCACCTTTAGGAATTTCACCTATTCCCATTTGAGGTGTTCTTCCTGTGGTAAGTGTTGAATCTAATTGTTGTGGGATGGGAAGTTTATCTTTATCTTCTAATTTTTGAACAAATTTTTTATAATAAATCTTGTCAGGAATATCTAATAATGAAGGCGCATAAGAAATTCGCCTATCCATCAAGTCCGCTCCTTTTAAAGCGTAATCTAAAAGATGTTGAGGATCCCTATCTAACAATTCTTTCATTTCTCTTTTGTGTCTTTCACTTAAATTTATCATTACTCCTTCATATTGATTAATTAATTCTTCAATATTTTGTTTTTTTCTAATTTCTTTTAAAACTTTAATCATTCTTGCTTGAGGTTCATTATCTTGATAACGATTTTGATGATCAATATAACGCATTGATTCAATAACTATTTGATAAAATCTTCTTCTTAAATCAACTAATTCTTTTGAGGCTTTATCTCTTTCTTGTTGTGATAAAGATTCATCTTCTATTTTTTGTTTTAATTTTCTCATCTTCTGTCTGTATGTTTCTGAATCTTTTTCAGAAGTCACTGTCACATCTAAAAGTCTATCGGCAATTAAAGTAAAAGCATATAAATCTCTTTTTGCCATCTCTTGGATTTCTCTTCTTCCTCCTTTTTCAACAAAAATATTGTCAAAATCTCCTTCAATATAAACTGGAGTGTCTGTATGAGAAACTTCTGTTTTTACTGCTCGTCGAAAATTAGGTAAAGAATATTCAGCCAGTCTTCTTTTATTTTCTTCTCGAAATAGCCTAATTTTTTCCGCCTCTACTCCCATTAAAACCAAGTATTCTCTTTCATATTTTTTCCCTCTTATTAATTGATAAATATCATCTGTTAAATCACCTAAATAATCACCACTATAACGCAGTCTTTTTTCTACTTCCTCAATCACTCTTTTTTGGTAATCAAAATCACTCTCTTCCTGTTTTCTTGGTATTTTCCCTTTTGCCTCTTCAATTAACTGTTGTGCCTGTTGATATTCAATTGGGTGTTTTTTTATAAATTCTTCATAAGAAATACCAATTTCTGTATCTTCATAATAAGGAGGAATGTGTTTTTCTGCCAATCTTCTTAACGTTTCGTAAGGATCATAAGCTTGAGGAATCGTTATTGGTTCTTGTTTTTCTTCTCCCTCTCCTCCGGCTCCAGAAGAAGAGGGGTCGCTTTTTTCTTTAGTTAAAAATTAAAATTTATGTTT
>JAWAMY010000039.1:5219-5851 GCA_038895635.1 Candidatus Pacearchaeota archaeon
TTGTCTCTTTTACTCCTTTTTTTCCATCAATCTCTGAAGCTTTATCTTTATGACAGACAAAAACTTTATCACCTTTTTCTAATCTAAGTGTTTGTATTTTTGGGCTTCCATCAGCTTCTTTTTCTTCTTTTATTTCTTCACCTTTTTTCTGACCTTGTTCATTAAAAGCTGTTATTTGTTGATCTCCTAAAACAATTGCTGATAGAGTACCTTCTTTATCAATTAAAGAAAAAACAAAACTTAAATTTTGGGGATTTTGAGGATAAGCTTTGTTTAAAATCTCGATTACTCTTTGATAACCTTCTTGTAATAACTCTGAATGTAATTTATCTGGATTAGTTTTAATATAATCCAGAAAAACCACCATCCCCAAAGCTGAAGCTTCACTATTTTGTGGAGAGCTCCCTAAAATATTTACCAAAATCCCGTTTAATTCTCCCTTGCTAATTAATTTTTTAATCTCATCTGGTAGTGTTAGAATTTCTTCAGCAGTAATTTGACGACCCAAAATCTCTTTACCTTGAGCATCTTTTAAAGCATTAAGTCTTTGAGCTAATTTTTCTGCTTGTTCTTTTCTTTTATCTTCAGCTAAATCATCTCCTTTCTCATCTTTCTCCAAAAACCCAATCCGA
>JAWAMY010000040.1:0-5622 GCA_038895635.1 Candidatus Pacearchaeota archaeon
AATGATGAGGGATATTCAAATATTAATCCTCCTTGCTTATTCATTATTAAATAATGATCATATGATTGTAATGTCTTTCTTATCTGCTCAAGAACATTAAACTCTTCGCTGTTCTCTTTTATTTCTTCAGCTGTTACTTCGCCAAGCCTAAGAATTCCTGCTAAATTAACAATTCTCTTACTTGCATTATTCATAGTTTGAATTAGTCTTTTAATCTTAAATAAAGCCTCATTTCGAGCAAGATCACTTGTTGCTCTTTCATAATCTGCAAAATAACCTTTAGCTATATGTTCTGCCATCTGAAGAATAGTAGCTGGGGATTTCAAATCATGAATTAGTAATGAATTTATCTCATTATGAAATTCTCTCTCCTTTAATAGCTCTTCAAGTAATTTATCCTTTTCAATATCTGAATAATTATTAGACATCTTCAAATCATTTGAATTTTTTTCTTCCATGAAATCAAATGAAGTAAAGATTCTTTTAAAGTTTATTATAGTGAAAAATCATTTAAGCTTCTTTGAGAATTCTTTACAATAATTGATTTTATATCTATACCAAACACCATAAAAATATTCTCTACAGCAGGAATTATTTGTTTTTGAATATAGTAGTCTATATCATAAGGTTTATCCTCATCTGGAAATACTGCTCTATCTCTTTTAAGCGCTTTTTTATTTACGCTCTCTGCAACATAATACTCAATTATCATCCCAGAATCAACAGGCATTCCTCTCTCAATCATTTTCTTTGCAATTGTAACGTGTGGAGTTTCAGCTTTATAATCTGAAATAGATTTCTTAAGTTGAGTTTTAATCAGAATATCCTTTTTATTAACTCTTCTTTCCAACACTCTCCTTATTATTTCTTTTGTATATTCTAAAGCAGATTTTTCATTACCCTCAATTAATATTCTCTCTAAGACTTTATTCTGTAAATCTCTTGCAAGATTACACCAATCTCTTCTAACGGTCTCAAATCCACGAATCTTCATTTTTTTCTCTTCATTAATCAATGCATATTTCTTCTTAGCACCAAAATCGCCCTTCCTTGTAGTAACCCAAATTCCTCTAAGATAAAAATCCTCTAATTCAAGTTCCATTATTCCAGGAAGTTGTTTATTTATTTTATCTAAAAATTCAAGAGTTTGTTTCTTAGTTTTATTCTTAATCTCTAAACAAATAGAATCTGTATCTCCATATATAGGATTAAATCCCTCATTCTTTGCTGCTTCTATCACTTCTTTTATAAATTTCCTAGAGAGAGCAGTAGTTGCTGCACTTGCTTCTGGACAATAATATCTCGCGCCAAAAAAACCTTGATAACCATAGGAAGCATTAGCAAGAAGTTTAAAAGCATTACTTCTTGCTCTTAAAAGAGGAGAATTATTTTCTTTAAGCTCCTTTTTAAATTGTTTTCTTTTATTTATGATTTCTTCAAGCATCTCAGGAAAGAACCCCTTCTCTTTTGAAAAATAGAATTTTTTATCAGCAACCTCCACTTCAAAAGAATCGTTAACCTTTTTATCACCTAAGAAAGTTGAACGCGATAAATTAAAAGTAGCAATTATACTTGGCCAATAACTAGTAAAATCAAACATAACTAAATTCTCATAAAGTTTTGGAATTGGTTGAAGAACAAAAGCTCCCTCATACTTCTCTCTTTCTCTTCTTTTACTTATCTCATCATGATCCGGCTTATTTTCAATGATTTCATTATACTTATCAAGATTATGAATTATATAATTATCAACATTAGTAGCCATTCCATCTCTTGAAACATTAAACATAGGTTCCTGCATGATTCTAGAGAATTCAATTAAATCAGGAAATATCTTTTCAAATAATTTACCAGCAAGAATAGAATCATGTAAATTATACTCAAAAAAACTCTTCCAATCTTCATTACTCATTTTCATTCCAGGAACATACCTAAACTCTTTCTTCCTCTCTCCAATTAACTCATATGCAACCTCATTAAGAGATAAAGTCTCTGACTTAAGGTATTGAGAGTAGGCTGTTTCAATAAACCTTAACAAATCAATATGGACAACTCCGCTTATTTTAGCCCGAGTATTTTTTCCACCAGATAGTTTAATTGAAGACCCATCAATTCCAATATTTAAACTAATTTTGAGTTTATCTGCCCTTGACTTTAGGTATGGCAAATCAAATCCGTCAGAGAAATAGCCTGTTAAAAAATCAGGGTCAATCTCTTTAAACAATTTTACAAACTCTTCAATCATTTCCTTCTCACTATCAAAAAAAACAACTTCATCACTAGAACAAGAAACATTTTTCCACGTTAGAACTCTCTTAAATTTACCAGAAACAATTGAAATCATAAGAATACTGCCTTTACCTATCTCAAAATCGTCTGTTTCAATATCAAAAGCAATAAATTTTGGACAAAAGTCTCTTTGAATATCAAGCTTCTTTATCTTCTCAGCTTTCAAACATAGGTCAACTCTTAATTTTTCGTCCATGCCACCAAACTTCTTCATATTATCAATAATCTCTCCTTCAACCTCACACCAATAACAAGGAATCATCTTTTTACTAATTATGTATCTTGTAACAAAACTTAAATCATTTTCTTTAACACCTATAATTCCAGGAAAATTAATCTTATCAGAAATTTTTTTGACTGCGGAGAAATCATTTACTACAATCCTAAATGCTCTAACAACTCTACCCAAAAATCGTTTAACTTCAACTTCTACCTTCTTTACATTAAAAGACTTACTACCTTCTTTAATAGATATACCTAATATTTTTTTCTTTAAATCATCCTCTTTATGTCTATTAATACTTCTATCAAGAATTGCCCAAAAATAAGCTTCGCAATCGTCTATTATTGCTACTCTCCTACCTTTATCATCTCTACCAATAACCCTTATATATGTCCTGGAGTTAACCTCAAAGCTATCAAAATCAAGAGGAATAAATTCTACCTTCATAAAAAATCAAAGCAAATATACATTAAAAATCTCTCTATTATAAAAACAAGAAATGCATCTACTCCTCAGTTGATAATTATAGAAAGGTTTATAAACCATCAAAGTGACGAATTGATATGAAAAAAAGAGCAAAAAATATGAACAATCTTGAATTAAATATTAATAGAGATCTATCTTTTAATGAAAGCTATTTGAGTGATGAAGAAATAGCAAATAATCAAAAATATTTCGAATATACAGATCAAAACAAAGAAGAAATGAATCTAGAAAGAGTAATGGGAAATACAGAAAAAAAAGAGAGAATAATTAAGACATACGAAAGGGATCAAAAATACATAAAATTTTATGACGAGGGAAAAGCTTTCATTGGAGGAGGATTAGAAAGCAATGTTTTTGATAAAGTTTTCTTACTAATAAGGTACTTTCCAAATAGATTCGGAAAACATGGAAAACAACCTCTAATTGGAGAAAACATGTCTCTAAAGTATACAAAAGCAGAAATTGGAGCTATTTTTAATGGAGTAATCAACTATTCAAGAAAAATTAAAGATAGATATCACTCTTCTTACTAAAACTATTTTACCTTAAAAAACATAACTATTTATATTATAATAAATTAAATTCTAAATGGGATTAAATATAAGAGAGATAGTTCCAAAAAGACAAATAACATTAAGTGAACTCAATGGAAAAATCATTGCTGTTGATGCTTTTAATGCGCTTTATCAATTCTTAAGTTCAATAAGACAGTATGATGGTACTCCTCTTCATGACAATCAAGGGAGAATAACAAGCCATTTGTCTGGATTATTTTATAGGAACGCTTCTTTACTAAGCGAGGGAATAAAGCTAGTTTACGTATTTGATGGAAAACCTCCAAAACTGAAGTCGACTACAAGAGAAGAAAGAATGAGTATGAAAGAAATAGCAAGAGAAAAATATGAAGAGGCAAAAAACGAAGAAGATATTGAAGGAATGAGAAAATATAGTTCTCAATTATCAATCTTAACACCAGAAATGATAAATGAAAGTAAAGAACTACTAGAGGCAATGGGGATAGCAGTAGTGCAAGCACCTGCAGAAGGAGAGGCGCAAGCATCATATCTAGCAAAAATTGGCCAAGTTTATGCAGTAGCTTCTCAGGATTATGATTGTTTACTTTTTGGAGCTCCAAGATTAATACAAAATTTAACTCTTGCAAGAAAAAGGAAGACATCTTCTGGATATATTGAAATATTTCCAGAAATCATTGAGCTTGAGAGAGTATTAAACTCTCTTCAGATAAGTCATGAGCAACTAATAGCTCTTGGAATAATAGTAGGAACAGATTACAATCCAAGAGGCATTTTTGGACTTGGACAAAAAAAAGCATTATACTTAGTGCAAAAATTCAAAGAACCACAAATAATATTTAAACAATTTGAGAACTTAGAATTTGATTGGTATGAAGTGTTTAACATGTTCTCTTCTCCAGATATTGAAAAAGATATAGAAATAGACTTTAAAAAAATAGATGAATCAAAAATAAAAAAAATACTTCTAAGTCACGATTTTTCAGAGGATAGAATAAATAAACAATTAGAAAGATTAAAAGAGTCTAGAAAATCACTATCACAAAAAAAATTATTCTAAAGATTAAATTAATTTAAAACTTTAAAATCAATTCTCCATCTATATTTATGTGGAGCTATTTCGCCTGCTTTCTTTATAAGTAGTATCTTTATTTTCTTTTTATAAATATCTGATAAACTTTTAATCTCGTTTAGAACATTCTCTTCTTTATCAGAAAAACCATAATAATTAATTATTGAATTTTTTTTCACTAGAAGAAAGGCAGCATCAAGAAATGTGTCTTTTAATTTTGGCCTTGGCATAACAATTCTATCAAACTTAATATTTCTATCAAAAAATTTATTTGCTATTCTCTTAACATCTCCTTGAATTATCTCCACATTATCTACTTTATTCAATTTCACATTTTCTCTAGCAAATTTTGAAGCTACCCTATTTATCTCAACAGAAACTACTCTTTTTGGTTTAGCTAATTTTGCAATCACTATAGGATAAGGTGCCACTCCAGCAAACATAACCAATACTTCCTCACCCTCTTTAACTTGAAGTGCAACCTCCTTTCTCTCATTACTTAATCTTGGAGAAAAATAAGTTTTCTCTACATCAAATTTAAATAAGCAATTATTCTCTTTATAGAGTGCTATTTTTGTTTTAACTCCTGCAAGATATTCCGTTTTAAAAGTTCTTAATCTTCCTTTTACTTTTGTTACTTTTTCAAGAACTGTTTCAATATTTTTATGTTTTTCCAACATTTCTTTAGCAACTGCTTTCTTCTCACTTAACTTAACATTATCATTAAATTTTAAGATTGCAATATTGCCAAGAACATCAAAACTTTTTGGAACCATAAAAGTAAATAACAACTATTATTAATAAAGATAATGCATAATCTATAAACAAAGATAGTTTTAAAAACTTATAACAGGTTATAAAAATAAGAGGTTAAATGAAAAAAAAGGTAATTCTTATCTTTGTAACTATATTCTTATCTCAATTCATCTTTTCTTTAGAAGATGATGAATGTGTTGAATATCATATAAATGAAATTAATCCAAGTTTAATAAAGATCGGAGATGAATTTACAGTTGGAA
>JAWAMY010000041.1:0-5546 GCA_038895635.1 Candidatus Pacearchaeota archaeon
TGCTTACGAGATTGGGAAGAAGTATTTAAAACATGTTTATATTGGAAATATCTAATATTATAATTAAAAAACAGATTATAGAGAAAGTTCCGAAAAATATCCTGAGACAAATGGACTAATTATTATAGTACAGAATAGCGCAATTATAAAAATAATCTTGAAGATTTTATTTTTCTTAATTTTTCAAAATAACCATCTAAAGTTGTTATTAATCCGAAGGGTAATATGTTTATTATAAACAATATAATAAACTTAGTTCCAAAAAGAAATAAAGTAATTCCAATAATCAGACTTAGATGACTTATTATTCTTCATAGCCAATTAATATTGATGTAAGATTATATATTTACTGGATTTCTATTTTTGATTATTTAACTTTAGGTAATTTACTCTTTTTGAATTTCAGAAAAAACTATGCTATTTCCGCAATTTTTACAAACAAAAGAGTTACTAGTCATTCCAGTATTAACAAGAGCTGCATTAGAATGGCCATAAATAACATTCGTGCTTCTATACCTAGGGCACATTCTTACAAACTTTTTTATCATGTCTCAAATAAAGAGAATAGATCCAAATAATCATCTAAGAGAAATATTATCTCAAAAATGAAGAGAATATTAAAACATTTAAGTACTTGACATTTCAAATATAGCTAATTTAATCATAAAAGTTGAATGAATAAAAAGGAGAAAAGTAACATATCTATCCATATAAACTGGCTAAAGTGCAATAGTTAATAAATAAAGATAATAATCTAACCTCATGTAGTCTACACTAATACTTTTGAAAGAATATCTTATTTCATTATAAATAAGGATATACTTCTGAATAAAATAGATACTTAATAAAATACAAAACAAAAATTCTGTTCACATCTATTAATAAGGGTACATTTAATTTTAAAACAACAGGAGAGGATTATTATATAAATCTAATGATCTAAAAAAAGGAAAGCTATTTTAAATTTGATTTATTCTTATATTTATGAAAGAATTGATTAATCTTGCAAGAGAAACAATAAAATGTAGGTTTAGAGGCGATGAATTAAGAATCAGTAATGAAATTAAAAAAAAGTATAGTAAAAAAGCTGCTTGCTTTGTAACACTTACAAAAAATGGAGAACTAAGAGGATGTATAGGATCGCTAAAGGCAAGACAACCTTTATATCAAGATGTTATTGAGAATTCATTAAATGCTGCATTTAATGACCCAAGGTTTATACCGCTTCAGGAGCATGAATTAAAAGATATAAAAATAGAAATCTCAGTATTAAGTGATATCAAGAAAATAGAGTTCACAAACGAAAAAGACTTACTCAAAAAAATAAATAAGAATATGGGAATTGTTCTAAGAAAAGGTTTCAATTATGCCACATTTTTACCACAAGTATGGGAAGAGATAAATGATAAAGTGAAATTCTTAGAGTATTTAAGTCTAAAAGCAGGATTAGATAAAGATGATTGGAAAAAATCAGAGATTGGTTTTTATACAGTAGACAAAGTAAAAGAAGAATAATCAACATTTAAATATTTAATATTTCTAGAATAAGAATGAACAAAAAAAATTCGGAAATATTTGAAGTTATTGTAATCGGAGGAGGAGTTGCAGGACTATCAGCTGCAATCTACTTAAATAGATTTAACCTAAAATCAGCTTTAATCACTGAGTTAATTGGGGGAGCAATAATTAATGCTGATGTAATTGAAAACTATCCAGGATATAAAGAAATAAAAGGAGACGAATTATTAAAAATTCTCTACGAACAATCAAAATCAGAAAACATATATTTAATTAACGAAAGAGTAATCGATATAAATAAAAAAAATGATTGCTTCAATGTAAAAACTAAAAAAAGTGAGTATTATACAAAAGTAATTATTTATTGCACTGGAACAGAGTGGAAAAAATTAAACGTTCCAGGAGAGAAAGAATTTTTAGGCAAAGGAGTTCATTACTGTGCTTTATGTGATGGAAACTTCTATAAAAACAAAATTGTAGCAGTAATTGGTAGTGGAGACGGAGCAATAAAAGAATCACTAGTACTCTCAGAAATAGCTAAGAAAGTTTATTTAATTGTAAGAAAAGATAGATTAAAAGGAGAACCAATTAATATTGAAAGAGTTAGTAAGAACGGAAAAGTATCAATTGTATTTAATAGCGAAGTAAAAGAAATTCTTGGAGACAAGAGAGTGAATAAAATAATTCTTAAATCGGAAAAAATAGGATTGCATGAATTAGAAGTAGATGGAATATTCATTGATATTGGGAGAATAGCATTAGCAGAACTAGCAACTAAGATCGGAGTAGAGATAAACAAAGATGGAGAGATAATCACCAATAAAAAAATGGAAACAAATATTAAAGGATTTTTTGCAGCAGGAGATGTAACAAACAACTCGTTCAAACAAGCAATAACAAGTGCTTATGAAGGATGTAGAGCTGCGATGTCTGCTTATGAGTACATCACACACAATAACATTAAATTCCATTGTCAATAAAGACTCTATGAAATGAAAACAGATTTAAAATTAACAAGTAGGGAGTATAAAAAAGAGAATACAATTATTCAAATAAATAAAGATATAAGAGTAGGGGATAAAGAAATAGTAATAATTGCAGGCCCATGTTCTGTTGAATCAAAAGAACAAATATTTAGAATAAGCAGTGAATTAAAAAAATACGGAGTTCACCTAATAAGAGCAGGAGCGTTTAAACCTCGCTCTTCTCCATACTCATTTCAAGGATTGGGTCATGAAGCATTACAATATCTAAAAGAAGTAAAAGAAAAATTAAAAATAGGAATTGTAACTGAAGTGATGAGTATAGAGCATTTAAAAGAAGTTGAAGATGTTGCTGATATAATCCAAATAGGTGCAAGAAACGCACAGAACTTTGAATTGCTTAAAAAGGTTGGAAAGTCAAAAAAGCCAGTATTATTAAAAAGAGGAATTGCAACAACAATACACGAGTGGTTAATGTCAGCAGAACATATAATGGTCCAAGGAAATCATCAGATAATTTTATGTGAAAGGGGAATAAGAACATTTGAGAACTCGACTCGATTCACTTTAGATTTAAATGCAATTCCAGCTATAAAAAAAATGTCCCATCTGCCAATAATTATTGATCCAAGCCATGGAACAGGAGTAAGAGAATTCGTACCATCAATGTCAAAAGCAGCAATAGCTGCAGGAGCAGATGGATTAATAATAGAAGTCCATGATAAACCAGAAGAAGCATTATCAGACGGACCACAAAGCATAGTTCCAGAAGAATTCAAAAAATTAGTAAATGAATTAAGAGGTATAGCAAAGGCAGTAAACCGAAAGTTATAATTTGCACTTTGAAAAAATTTTAGTAAATCCGTATTTATTAGTAAAAGAGAATATATCTCTAGCATACAATTCTAATTCATAAGAGAACCTTGAGATATAAATTCCATCATCTGGAACTACACGATAAATATGCTGAGCAAGATTATATAAGTATTTATCATTACTTATTATTTTATAGTCAATAGCATTTGTCATTACATTTCCAGAATTGTCCTCTTGATCAACTAAAAAAGACAATCCGTCTTGTTTTTTTATAGCGATTCTTGAGAATTCATCTTTAATCAAAATATTAGAATTAATAATTTTCTCCACAACAGAAACATTCATAAATGGGTCTACCATAAAAAACACTGGAATATTGAATGCTCTAACAAAATCAGCAGGAATCTTAGGATAAGGAGAACCAATATCATAAAGAACATACTTAGATAAGATATTTCGAAAAAACTCGTGATGTTTTATCAAATCTTTGAATGTATCGGATGCTACAGAATCTGTAAACCTACTTGTGGGAGAGTGAATCTGAAGATTTTGATTCTCTTCAATAATCTCTCTTACATTATCCTCTCTAATCATAAATATATATAGAAAAAATAAGAATAAAAATATTGCTTACATAAAAAGTTAGTTTATTCTCTTGCCATTTTCAAGAACATACATGTGATTCTTTTTTAGTTCCTCAAAGAAAGGTTTTATTGGAACTACTGCTTCTGGTGCAAAACTACCTTTTTCACTTATGATTCCATTTTTTATTAAAATAGCAATAATAGCTGCAGGAAATCCAGTATCAATATTACTTCCGGCCTCTTCCCATCCTTTTATCGTATTTACAAGACATTCCATAAGTATCTCCTTTCTCTTTGAATCTTTTTTTCCAATAACTTTAACCCACAAATTCTCCATCTCCTTATATCCTTTAGGAACTTTTATCTTCTTTAGAACCTCTGTCAAGAAATCTATTGGTCTTATCTTATTTCCATGAACAAAAATTTCTTCTTTCGAATTAAATCCTAAATCAATAAAAAGTCTTAAAACATTAAAAGAATGACTTGGAAATCCGGCATAAAATCTAACATTTTTGACTCCTTTATTTTTATAATAATGAAAAAAGGTATATGTTTCTGGGTGTCTAGCAAAAAAACAAATAGAGTCTTTAACATTTCTATAGCATAGTTTTTTAATTGTTTTCATAGGATCATAATATCTCATAATCTTATTCTCAATGACTGGAGCAGGATCAGTCATCTCTTCAAGAATACTCTGAATTGAAAAAGGGACTACAAATTTCTTAATATTTGAATCCCAAGCAAATCCTACTTCAATAGTTTCAATTTCGTCAAATTTTTCAGCCGCATATCTTAGCATTACATTCCCAATACCGGGCACTGAACCACAGCCTGTAATACTAAGAATTCCAGCTCTTTTAAATTTAGAATGAAAATCCAACTGTTCTTTCGTCATAGGAACATCTGAACCCAAGTCAATAATGCTAACTTTAGACTTGAGCGCAGCATTCATCGCATTAATATTCCAGTCGCCTTCTGCACAATTTATAACAACAGCTGGCCTAAAATAAGAGAACGTTTTAAATGTATCATCACTATTTCTTAAATCAAGATACTTAAATAAAGTATTATTAAATCTAGCAAGAAGATCTTTAACTCTAAACTTATCTCTTCCACACATAATCACCTTATAATTCTTTTCTAAAAGATATCTAGAAACTATTCTTCCTTGAATTCCTGTAGCTCCTAAAATTAAGAAATCACACCTCATAAAATAAATAGTAAAGCAATCTTTATAAAATTAATCGATTTATTTTAATAATGAGTGATAATATCCAAAAAGAAATGAATTATATAAAAGAACATCAAAAGGAGATTACCCTTATAAGACAAACTCTTTCTTTACTTCATTGGGATCAAGAAACATATATGCCTAAAAAAGGAGAGCTATCAAGAGCTGAACAATGCTCATATCTTTCTAAAACTTTACACAAAAAGGTAACTGAAGATAAATTTTTCAAAGCTATAAGGAAACTATTTGAAAGAAGAAAGAAGCTTAACTTTGAAGAAAGGAGAATGGTTGAAAAGTTATATAAAGACATCTCAAAAGCAAGAAAAATTCCAAACTCTTTTATTGAAGAATTATCAAAAACAACATCTCTAGCATTTAGTGCCTGGCTTGAATCAAGAAAAAAAAATGATTTTT
>JAWAMY010000042.1:0-5476 GCA_038895635.1 Candidatus Pacearchaeota archaeon
TATAATTTAATCAATTAAAGAAATATTTGTAAAATAGGATAAGTTCATTAAAAGAGAGAATAAAGGTTGTTTCTTAAAAATTGATAAGAAATTCAGAAGCCTAATTCAAAAAAAATAATTTAATTATAATCCTCACTACTCACACTTTTCTAATACTTCACATCTAATTCCTTTTGACTCGCATAATTCTTTAAACTTAAATGCATCATCTACAGTACCTAAAATTTCTCCATAATGCATAGGAATAGCAATTGTCGGTTTTATCTTAGAAACTAACTCAAAAGCTTGATTAAGATCCATAACCGGTCCACCAGATACAGGTAACATCATGATAAAAATCTTTGAATCTTCCTTAACATACTCTAGGTTACTCATTTCTGGTATTAAATCAGTATCTCCCGCATGGTAAATTGTAACATCTCCTAACTTAATAATATATCCCATCCAACCTTCTTCAATAGGATGATTACTCTTATTAACATTATAAGCTGGAAAAGAATATATCGGAACTTCGTCAACTTTAAGTTTAATTCCTGGCTTAACAACATTGACTTTAAGTTTATCAGAATTTTTTATTTTGTTTAGTTTGCTAGAAGCGTTTATTGGAATCACAAGCTTTGTATTATCCTTAACTAATTTTTCAATATCAGCAAGACTACAATGATCATAATGACTATGAGTAATCAAGATTATATCTGCTTTAAAATTCTTCTTAATATTAAAAGGATCTATGACAATTTTTAAACCAGAAAGACCAGTAATTAAAAAACCGGAGTGCCCAAGAAATGTAATCTCAATATCTCCAACTTTCATTTAGAAATTAAAGAAAGGTATTTTATAAAAATATTGATATAATTGATATTATCTAGATAAATCAAATCTAATTTCTTTTGAACCATCACTAAATATTCCTTTGCTCTTTATAATTATTTGTCTATCCTTTATTATTTCCCCAACTACCTTACTTTCTATTTCATATGAATCTAGACTTTTCAAAACTTTCTCATAATCTGGAGTAATTATTAGCATTCCCTGACCCATATTCCAAGTTCGATATGCTTCTTCATCAGTAATATTGCCTTTTTCCTGACATAATTTCATCAAATCACATGGTTCAAATAAATCATCTAAATAAGCTCCAAATCTTGTTGGTTTTAATGTTCTTCCTAACTTGCCTGGAATTCCTCCACCAGTTATATGTGAAATACCATGAACTTCTGCTATCCTTTCATAACTAAACCCTCCAGTTATATTTAAAACAGCCCTAGTATAAATCTTCGATGGAATAAGAGACAATTCTCCAAGTGGTTTATTATTGTAGACTTCTTTATGCCATTCATCTCCATAAACAGAAGAGAACACTTTTCTCACAAGAGAGAGTCCATTTGATCTAAAACCTGTTTCTCTTAATCCTATGATTTTATCTCCTTCTCTAATCTTGTATCCCGTTATTATATTCTTTTTTCTTACAAACCACACAACACCTGCGCCCCAATTATAATTAAACTCTCCATAACCTAAAACTCTTGCTCCAATTTCTGCAACCTCTCCATTAACAACTGCAACATTAGCTTCTCTTGCTGCATTAATATATCCTTTAGCTAGCTGATTAATATATTTAGTAGAGCTAATATCGCTATCAATTTTTCTTATATCCAAGATAGAACCAAGAACAACAGGTTCAGCCCCTCTTATCACTGCATCATCACAAACCATCGCAAATAAGTCGAAAGCAATACTTTCATGATTAGAAATTCTTTCTGCAATCTCAATTTTTGTTCCAACACCATCAAAATTAATTCCCATAAGAGAATCATAAGGTAATAACCCAACATTAATTGCTCTTATACCAGAGAAATCATCGTAGAGATCAATTATTTCACCAAACATATTTTTTCTATTCTTCCAAGTAACCTTAGCTGCATTATAAAATATTCTTGAAACTTCATCACCAAGGAGAGTATTAACTCCCGAATCCTTATAATCCATAAATAAAAAGTAATTGAATACTTTATAAAAATAATTACACTAAAATCATCTATTCAAGAGTATTTTATAGAAATAAAGATAGAGATTCAATTTTCTTAGCAATAGAAAATAACTTACTTTCGTCTCCTTTTTTACACATTACCTGCATACCTACTGGAATATTCGAAATATAACCGGCGGGCATTGTTAAGGAACAAATTTCGGCAAGATTTGCCGGAATTGTTAATGCATCATAAGCATATACTTCTTCCACTCTCATCGACTCGCCTATTTTCCAAGGCAAACCTGGACAGGTTGGAATTATTATACAATCAACCCTCTCAAAAGCTCTTTCGAATTCTGACTTGATTAATTCCTTAACTTCTAATGCTTTTTTGTAATACCTACCCGAATACTCTGCCCGGGTTATCTCACTACCTCCAAGAATTCTTCTCAACAATTCTGGACCTGCAACATCTTCTATTTTCTTACCAAATCTTCTTCCATCAAACTTTCTTGTTCCAGAAAATAATTCAACATAAACAAGAGGATAATAAGTTTGAACTGCAACATCAATATACTTTATTTCTAAAACCTCTTTTTTCCAGCTATACTTATTGCACAAATCATCAATTCTATTATCAATAAGATTTTGTATTTCTTTATTGGCTAATGGCTTCAATATCCCTATCTTGATTTTGCTAACTTCAAAAATATTAATAGGATCACTTTCATAAGTTGTAGGATCTTTCTCATCTTTACCTTTAATTATATCTAATAAAAAAGCAACGCTTTCAGAATCTTTTCCAATAACCCCAATCTGATCAAGACTCATAGATAGGTCAATTAAACCATATCTAGAGACTAATCCATAACTTGGTTTTATACCAACAACACCACAATGAGAAGAAGGATTTCTTATACTCCCTCCAGTATCACTTCCTAATGAGATATCGCAAAAGTTAGCTGCAACACTTGCTGCGCTTCCAGAACTTGAACCACCGGGAATTAAATCTAATTGAACTGGATTCTTAGTTGGCCCAAATGCTGAAGTCTCTCCACTACCTCCACAAGCAAACTCATCCATATTTGCCATCCCAAGAATTATTCCATCCTCTTTCTTAATTTTTTCAATAACTGTAGCACTATATGGTGCAATCCAACCCTTAAGTGTAAGACTTGCACAATTACACTCTAAACCTTGAACACAAATGTTTGACTTAACCACAATCCCAATTCCTGCAAGTTTACCTACCTTCTTACCTTGTTTTATTCTTCTATCTAACTCTAAAGCCTCATTAATTGCGTTAGGGTTTATACTTAGAATTGCATTTATTTTCTTTCCGGAAAAATTATTCTTTTCTATCTCTTTTAAAAAATTCTTTATATTCTCTTCAGCTTTTAGCTTTCCAAATCTTATTAAATTAACCTTATCAATTATCTTCATGAATACTCCTAATTCTTTGTCCAAGATCCTCTTTCAGCGATTATAAAATTATCTTTTTTTAAAGGAGCATTAGAAAAGATGATTTCTCTAAATTTCTCTAAATCATCTAAAAAAGCATTTTCTTTCTCATCTCTTAGAAAAGGATCTCTTTCAATAAATCTCTCATCAGATTTCGGCAAATTCTCAATAGTCTTGCTAAAATTGTCTATTATATTTTTTGCTATCTCTTTAATCTTAATTTTTTCTTCCTCAGACAACCTCCTCCACATTAAATCACTTGACATAAAATCAACAGTAATCGTGTATTTAAAAACCTTATACAACAAAGAAAAAAGTAGGATATTAAGATAATACATGAAGATTATGTAACTAAATAATAGTAACTACATAGAAAAATTTAAAAATACAAATCGCAGTAAAATAAGATGGTTTCAATTAGAAGAATTACATCATGGTTAATAAAACCAAAATTTATAGAAGACCTATATAAGCTAACAGACATAGAAGATTATTCTAGAGGTAGAAAGGCCGTAATTACTGCAATAAACTTAAAAAATATATTAGAAAATGAATTAGAGATTCTTGTAACAGGCATGTATTTTTGGACATGTCCAGAATACTTCCCTCCAAGAAAAAAAATCAAAACACCAAGAAAACCTGTAACTCTACTACATTTATACGGAAATACATCAAAAACTCAACAGATAATGGACTTTAAAGAATTTAGGAAATATGATCTCAGTATTGAATATGCAGGAAATTCTTCAGGAGGAATAAAAGACAATAGTGTTATCTATGAATTTTCAGTACAAAGGAATGGAACTCCAATAAAAAATTTTGATTCTGTTTGCAGAGAAATATTAGACAAATATGGTAAATCGCCTGAATTTCAATCCTGGAATTCAAATCCTATTGATTACGTATTACTTTCTGGAAAAGATGACATCTCAAGAGGACTGATATACATGGAAATAGGCAAACCAGTCAAGATAGACTATGAGATAGAAGAACCAAATACAAGAAGAGAAAGAGCTTATAAAGCGCCATCTTTACTAAAGAGAATTGGGATCATTGAAGACAGTTCAAAAATAAATCCTAAAGAATTTCTTGGAATTGTTCCAAAAAAATCAGTAGACTTGCTTGAATTGATAAATGAGTATCGCTCATTAAGATAAAAGAGTACTTTATAATAATTCTCTCAAATAAATAATACAGAAGGGTTCTTACAATTTAATAAGAGAAAAACTATATCTTACCAACTAATTCTAATCCTGGCTTTAATGTAGATTTTCCTGGTTTCCAACTAGCAGGACATACTTCACCATTATGTTCATAAATATATTTTGAGGCTTGTAACTTTCTAAGAATCTCCTCCTGACTTCTCCCAATGCTATTATCATGAATTTCAATAGATTTTAAAACACCATTTGGATCAATAATAAAAGTAGCTCTTAAAGATAAACCCTCTCTATAAATGTAAGTACCAAAAAATTTTGATAATCTCCCAGTAGGATCAGCTAACATCGGAAATCTAATTTTATTAATCATTGGAGATTGATCATGCCAAGCTTTATGGACAAAAACAGTATCTGTGCTAACACTAATTATCTCTGCATTTAGTTTCTTATATTCTTCATAATAATCTGCTGCTTCTGCTAATTCAGTAGGGCAGACAAAAGTAAAATCAGCTGGATAAAATATTAAAACCAACCACTTACCCTTATAATCTGACAATTTTACTCTCTTTATCAAATTATCATGAAAAGCCTCAAAATAACTACTTGAAATCTCGCTTATATAGATATTATCACCAATTCTTACCATTTTTCAAAATAAAAGTTTATGATTTATAAAGATTTCTAGTAAAAGAAGCATAAAATAAGTAAGAGCATTTACCATTATAATGATATTCACAATCGCTACGGCGAGAATCACAACATACACTTTCTCAATTGTGATTAACTAACATATAAATAGGAAGAGCATTATTTAAATCAATACCACAAGTTGGGATAATAAACTTTTTAGAGGTTAGCCTAGATAAATTTCCCTCAAATTTTT
>JAWAMY010000043.1:0-5474 GCA_038895635.1 Candidatus Pacearchaeota archaeon
TATGATAGGATGCCCAATAATATGCCTGATCTCTTGTACCTTTTGTTATTAATATGTATATTTTTCCGGGTTTTTCTCTTCCAACTCTTCCCCTTCTTTGTATCATTCTTATCTCACTAGGAACTGGTTCAAAGAATATAGCAACAGTAGCAGAACCGAGATGAATACCTTCTTCCCCAATAGAGGTTGTTATTAAAGTATTGTAAACTCCACTATCATAAAGTTTTACAAGCTCTACTTGCTCCTTTTGTTTAATTCCATCCTTTCCTCTTTGACCTATTAAAACAATGGGTTTACATCCCTCTATCTTCTTTATCTCTTCCTTAATTACTTTTACCGTAGCCCTGAATTGTGCAAATATTATTATTCTTGTGTCTTTATTCTTAAGCTCTTCTTTTATAATTTCCTTTAACTTTTCCATCTTAGGATGAGTTTTTATCATATTTATTTTATCTATAGCAGGAGCTATTTTTTTCACAAGTCTCGCATCAGCTCCAATTTTCTTTTCTTTTGTACTTTCCATAATCTTTTTTACAAATTCCTTAAAAGCTTCTGTAGCTTGCGTTTCCAACAATTCTATCATATAGTCAATCTTCATTATTTCTGCAACAAAAGAAAGCAAGCCCAAAAATATTTTATCTTTTGTTTCTTCATAATTTTTCATTATTTTGTTTTGAATAGAGATCAGATCCTTTCTTGTACTACTTTTATTTAAATTAAAACCAAAGCTTGCAAGCTTTTTTATGTTTTCTTCTCTCAAAGTTTGAAGAAAATTTCTTAGCTCTTCTATTTCAGGAGGTAGGTTAACCTCCACCCATTCTATTTCTATTGGCTTTAAATACTTTTTAACATCTTCATCTCTTTCTGTTCTTACTTCAACATGCTCTACAAAAAGATTTTTCTTTATCTCTCTTATTTTAGAATAGTTTGCAGACGGGGATGCGGTTAACGCAAGGATAATGCCTAAGTTATATGTCTGCTTCATGAATTCAGAAGCTATATATGTGTAAGCATAATTTCCAATCGAATGCTGAGCTTCATCAACTATTAATAAAGAAAAGTCCTTTAATGAAATTAGGCCACGCTTCAAATCGTTTTTAATGCATTGTGGGGTAGAAAAGATTATATCAGCCTTTTTATAAAAATCTACTCTTTTTTCACTTCTTATTTTTCCTGTAATAGAAACAAGCTCTAACCCAAGCTTTAAAAATCTTTCAAATGTTTTTTTGTGTTGCTCAACTAATGGACGAGTTGGTGCTAGAAAAAGAATTTTTTTATTTGGATGTCTATCAAGAATTTTAGTAGCAGTTAGTAATGCAATTATTGTTTTTCCCATTGCTGTAGGAAGAACACAAAGAGTATTTTTTCTCGATGCTATTTCAGCGATCTTTTCTTGATATTCTCTTTTTTCTATTGCATTTTCTACTATCCATCTATTCTTTACATACTCCTTACTTTCATTTTCTTTATTTTCTTCGTTTTTACTTTCGATATCATTTGTCTTTGCATTTTCTATTTCATATTCCATGTAAGACTCCTCTATAGAATTTCATCTTCTCTAAATCTATTTTTGATTTTTACCTTAATCTATAATAAAACTTTACATCTTCAATATCAAAAAATTAATTATTTATGAACAAATAATATGTTTTATGTTAAAACTTATAGCAAGCAATAGCGTTTTGATAGCTGGGATAGCATTAATATTCATAGGCATTCTCCTAATTATATTTTCCCTAATTATAGGCGAGGCAACAGGAAGAGCAAAGTTTAGTGTTGGTGGTTTTATTGGACCTTTTGTTTTTGGATTTGGAAATGATCCAAAAATGGTAAGATTTGCAGTAATAGTAAGTTTGATAATGCTTGCAGTATTCCTAGCTTTTCTCTTTCTAAAGATTTAAAATATCACTGTTGAACCTTCTAAGGATTTAAGATATCAACATTGAATATAGCAAATTTCTAATTTTACAAAGAGTTTTAGCTTATATCAATCTCTATACTACAAATTCAAGTAATACAAATTCAAAAATATAGGAAAGAATAAAAAGGCGCCGGAGGCAGGATTTTTGCGGTTTTGCAGTCATTTGAAATGAAAGATTTCTTATTTCTTGCAAAATCGTTTCGAACCTGCAAGTCCGCAAGGGACACGTGGTCTCGAGCCACGCGCGTTACCTGGTTCCGCCACTCCGGCATATCGGAAGAGATTATCTGATAATTATAAATCTATATACTAATTTATAATTTTCCTTCCATCAATATCTTTATGGTTGACTTTCTTATAAAATATAAACCAAAAAGTATAAGCGAGGTAGTAGGAAATAGAAAACAAATGGAAGAAGCTTTGAATTTCGTTAAAAACTATAAAAAAGGACAAGCACTTCTTCTTTACGGTCCTCCTGGTGTTGGAAAAACACTTTGTGCAGAATTGATAGCAAAAGAACTCGATTATGAGCTAATTGAGCTTTCTTCTTCAGATTTTAGAGATTATGAAACTATAAAGAAGGATATATTCGAGGCTGGAAAGGAAAAAAGCATCTTTGGTAAAGGAAAATTGATTTTAATTGATGAGTTAGAAACAAAGGATAGAGGAATGATAAAAGCAATATTAGAGCTAATAAGAAATTCCGAATATCCGGTAATATTAACTTCAAATGATCCTTGGGACAAGTCGCTTCTTCCGGTTAGGCAAGTTTCAAAGCTGATAAGTTTTGATAAAATAAAAACTGAGGATATAAAAAGATTCCTCGAGATGATAGCTAAAAGAGAAAATATAAAATATGAAGATAGAGCATTGGAGCAGTTAGCTAGACTTGCTAATGGAGATATAAGAGCTGCAATAATAGATTTAAGTACCCTAAATGAAGTTACAGAAGAATCCATAAAAACAATCTCTACAAGAGATTTTGAACACACAATATTTGATACTTTAAAAATAATATTCAAAACAAAAAAATTAGATACAGCCAGACTTGCCATAGAAAAATCAGAAAAAGAACCAGAGGAAATATTTCTTTGGATAGAAGAAAATTTGGCAAAAGAATATACCAAAGAAGAAGATCTAGCAAAAGCTTTCGAATATCTGGCAAAGGCAGATTTCTTTAATTCTATGATAATAAGAAGACAAAACTGGGCATTAGAAAAGTATTTTATAGACTTCATATCATTTGTTAGCATAGCAAAAAAAGAACCCTATAAGAAGTTTGTTGGCTATACTTTTCCAAAATTTTTGTATGAAAAGAAAATACCTAAAGAGCTAAGAGATGCTTGCATAAAAATAGGAAGGTTAACTCATTGTTCTAGCAAAGATGCTATAAGCTATTTACCTATTTTTAAAGAGCTAATAAAAAAGAATGAAAAAATAGCAAATATGTTTACAAAAGAAGAGATAGAAGCGATAAATGGGTTTAAGAGATGACGCTATTTTGGGAGTTCAACTGATTTGATTATATTCACTCTCTCAGAAATAAGCTCTATTCTAAATCTTGTTTTTCCAGGTGGAAGAACAAGAGAAGTTTCATTAATAATTCTTAATGAGTAGCCAAGTTCAGCAAACCTTCTTTGCGAAAACATTATGAAATGCTTTATATTGTATTCAAGTTCTTCATAGCTTCTTGAGTATAAAATAGTTTTTTCAAGCTCTTGTTCAACATTTCTAAACAAAAAATCTTCTTGCATTCTTATTATGTAAGAATAATCATAATCGTAACTTCTAAAAATATTTGAAATTACTATTAATGCTCCTGCAACTATTATTGCAGAAATTATATACCATTGTCCCTTCATTTTACCATCGAACTCTTCTCACTTGAAATTTTCATTTGCAATAGATTTCATACTTTTGGTACACTTCTTTCTGCTCCGCAGGCTTCGCATTTTATGAAATATATATTATCTTTTTTCAAAAGTTTCGTATCTGGTTTGCCACATTCGTTACAAAAGATGTAAATTTTACAATATTCTCTTATTTTTTCATCTATTTTTTCTTTTGTAAAAATCTTTTGTAATATAAGTTTATTCTCTTCAATCTTTCCTGGAATAGCAAGTTCCTTAAATAAATATTTCGCTAAGTGATTCGGATCTCTTCTTAAAATATTTGCAATTTGATTGAAATTTTTTATTATTGTAAGCTTTCCGCTATACGTTACCTCTGCTTCAGGAATCTTAAATCTTTCGCTGCTCTCAACTTCAGGAGGCAGCCTTTCTATTGCTTTCTTAAGCATCTCTTCATATGTTAATATCATTTTTATCACCAAAATATAATCTAATTATTCAAGACTTTTACTTTCTTCCTTCCAAAAAGATTGTAACTCAGTAAAACCTAAATATTTTCTTTTTGCAGAGCTTATTGTTCCAGTAATTCCTAAAACTTTTACGATTGCATCTTTATTTCCAATTTTATTTATTAATGCAATAGATGCTCTAACAAACTCTGTCATATCATGACGACACCTTATTACGCCTTGTTTTGTTCTTGGATTATAGAGATTTTTTATTATCTTAACCTCTGCTTCAGATGTATAAAGCTCTCCTAAAAAAGATAAGCAAGAAAGCCACAATGCTTTTGCAAAATCTTCATACTCTATATCTTCTTCTGCTATTATCTCAAAAACTATATATCTTTCATTTTCTCTTAAAACAGGTGGCAAGGTTTTTGGTTTTTCCATATCTTCACCTCTATATAAGATTAAAATTTTGCTAATTTAAAATTCATCTACAACTCTAACATTTTTTATTAGTCTTCCATTCAGTTTTTCTCTATTTGTTTTTATTATATTTTCAGGAATAGTTGATACAGAGTCTATAGCAGTTTTCAAGTCCATCCCAAGGATATAACCTATTGATGCAAGCTCTCTCGGAGCTCTCATCTCCCATTTATTTTTTGCACCGCTTGTTATTATTATATTTGTTCCATATTTTTTACAAAGTTTTACATTTCTTCTCATAAATGTTAAAATCTTCGGTCTATTCCTACTCTGTAATATTTCATTAAAATTTATTTCTATTGCAACATTATTTTCGCTTGCAGCTTTAACGCAAATATGATCTAAACCAGAGTCATTTCTTCCAAGTTCTGGATGATATAAAATATCTACGCGAGAATCTTCGCAAGCAGCTCTGTTTATCTCATAATTTCCTCCGGCAACGGCAATAATCTCTACTCTTTTTCTATATTCATCTAAAATTCTTTTTAACTCTTCCTTGTTTTTCGGTTTTGCTACCAAACCAGATATTAGTTCAATTCCAGCTCTTAAAGCTATATTTTTCAAATTCTCAATGTTTTTAATCTCTTGCTCATCATATGCAATGAGAATTCCAGAATAGTCCAATCTTTTCGCAAGTTTTATTACTTCCTCTAAATTTTCCTTTATCTCTATATGCATGTCATAATAGCCCATAAAAATAATAATAAATTTTATACTTTAAAGGTTAGCAAAGATTTTGTAATCGAGCTACCGAGCAGGATTAAAAATAGA
>JAWAMY010000044.1:0-5463 GCA_038895635.1 Candidatus Pacearchaeota archaeon
TAATATAAAAACTTTATAGTATAATTTTATTATATAATTAATTCAAAATACCAAATAATTACACTTAATACCAACATTGTATAAGTAGATTGGTTGCTTTTTTCATAATTCAAACCCAAATTTATCAAATAATAAAAATTACAATAAATAACATGAAAAAGGAATCCAAACTAACTCAAATTAATTTTTTTCTAATAAGATGAAGAGAGTTTTATATTAAAGTTATTAGGTGAAAAGTAGAGTAGTAATTCTCACTATTATATTTTATAAGTCCCGCCACATATCTTTATTGCTTTTCCATTTACTATTGCATCAGATATTTTTCTTCTAGCAGATAAGACTAGTCTATGAAATGTAGGCTGAGAGATATTCATCCTTTTAGCACATTCTTCTTGCTCTAATCCTTCTAAATCTTTTAACCTAATTGCTTCAAATTCGTCTACTTGTAAGATTACTTCATTTAAATCTCTTAAAGGAATTCCTCTTGGTTTAAAATAAGTCACAGTTGGATTAAATCTCACTTTTCTACATAATCTTGGCCTTGCCATGTAAATAAATGATTAGGTTTCTATATAAATATTCATAAAATTAAAAAGTAGGAATAATAGATGATTAATTGATTTCTTTCAATCTTTTCTCTATTCTTTGTCTTTCTAATTCAATCTCCTTAAGTTCGGCCTCAAGAATCTTTTTCTCTTCTTCTTTTGTTAAATATATTGAACATAGATACCTTTTATTAAATCTGAATCCTCTTTGTAATCCGCATCCACAAGGTCCTAATCTCCTACTCGTTAGAGACACCTCTCCAATTGGACCGGTTCCATCAAATAATGGCATTTTAGTTTTCCTCCTCGCGTTTAGCTATTTACTTATGAATATATATTCATAACTATATTTAAATCTTTTGGTCATCGAGTATTATATAGAAATTGTTCTAGTCAAACTATTAGCAATTCTATTTAAGAAGGCAATTTTAATTATATTTAAAAGATAATATGGCATTCATCAAAAAATTATAAGCACAGAGTTATCTCCTTATCCTAATCTTCCACCCATCATGAGTATCAAATTTACTCATTATCGCAATCAGACTTGCTAAGAAGGCAAGGAATAGCCACAAAAACATAAGAAATCCTATGAAAATATTCTTCTTAAATCCACTTAATAAAATAAACATGGCTGCTACTAATGAATAATTTTTCATATTTGATTTTAAATGATACTTATTAAAAAATTGGGATCTAGCTTTAGCTGTTCTTATTTTTTGTTTAAATAAATCACGAATTAAGATTTTATCATATGATGCAATCATTCTTGGAAAATTAGGGTCATTAAAAAATACTACTTGATAACCTTGAAGCATCAAGTCGGCAGTTCTCTCGAAATCATCAGCAAGTGTAGATGAAGGTCTATAAAGATCCTTTCTAAAGATATTTGTCATAAAAAGTGCTGGTTCCTTAGCATAATAAAGCTCATTATTTTTAACTGCATATCTTCTTTTTTGAAATTCCATCCAAAAATATGTACTATAGGCTACCATTTTAAGCCCAATATTGCCCTTTCTCAGTTTACTTTCATGCCATTCAACAGGAAAAGATTCTGTAATTCCTCCAATTTTAGGATTATCAAATACCGATAGAAATTTTTTCAACAACTTTGAATCTTTAACCTGAAAATACCAATCTGCATCATTGATTATAATTATCTCTCCGCTTGCCTTCTTTATTATTTCATTGATTATAGCTGACTTCCCCTTCCTTAGATTGAACTTAAAATACTTAAATCTGTTAGATCTATTAACATAACTTCTCACAATATCCTCAGTATTATCTGTACAACCATCTAACCCGATTATAACTTCATATTCTTCATATGGTAAATTTAGAAGGTTTTCTAAGGCTGTAGAAATAATTTTCTCTTCATTGTGTGCTGCAATTAGAAAAGAAATTCTCCTTAATTTTTCTTTATGGACCATTTCTTATAACCGTATGTATTTTTTTAAATTTTTTGAACTTAGAATAAGGTAAGGAGAGTTAGTTCTTAAAATTAAATTATAAAAATTAAAATCAAATCTTAATTTTATGAAATTACCATAAGGTAAATTATTCATACTAAGATATTTATTATAAAGAAAAAGTCAATTCATACAATGGGGATCTGTAGATGGAAAATGAGAATATAACATTTTCTTTTCCTTATTTTTTACTTCTCTTAAGAATTTCTTAATATTATTTATTAAGATATCCTTTCTTTTAATTGATATCTCAATATAAAGAGAATTAAAGACAATGTGCGAAGCAATTTTAACACATCCATTTCAGCTCCTTCAACATCTATTTTAACAAAATCAAATTTATTGGGAATATTAAATTCTCTCATGACTTTAGTAGAGAAGTAGAATTCTTTTATTCCTCTTTTACTTCCAAGACTAAGAGTATATAAGTATACATCACTATAGAAAGATAAGTTCTTCTTTAAATAATTAAATAGTTCGCTTGTGAATCAAAAGAATATATTTTAAGTGATGGATATAAACTCTTTAGAGTAAATGAGAAGGCCATATATTTGAATCGACGTCTAAAATATTTCTAATATTTTTAAAATCAATATCTCTTTAGGATAAGTTTCAAGCATTGTTGGAAAAAACCTATTACCATAATAAATTTTTATTGAAATATAATATCTATCTTATCAAGCATTATAGAGTGATATTTTCTATATAATAGTAAGACCTCGCTAATAAAATGAATATTTTTAGTTGAGATTAATTCATAATCAAACCTGAAATTTAAGGATGTTCTCTTAAATATAATGACAATGTTAAGAATAAATATCTATTTAATGGTACATTAGGACAAAATTGGTAACAAATTAGAAAAGTATAAGTATTATCTAACATTTGTTATAGTGTGTATCAATCATAGATGAAAGAATTTTATTCATTAAAAAAAGAGGAATTGTTAAGGACCCTAAATAGTAGTGAGAACGGGTTATCAAAATTAGAAGTAGAAAGAAGACTAAAAGAAAAAGGAAAAAATATTATAAAAGAGAAAGACAAAATGAATTTTTTGTTTATTCTTTTAAGTCAGTTTAAAAGCCCACTAATTCTAATATTAATATTCGCAACAATAATTTCTTTTTTAATGGGAGAGAGGATTGATGCTATAATCATTTTAAGTATTATAGGAGTAAGCGGCTTCTTGAGTTTCTATCAGGAATATAAGAGTGACAGAGCAATAAATGCATTAAAAAAATACATTTCTTTTAGGGTAAAGGTAATAAGAGATGGGAAAAGAGAAGAAGTTGATTCGTCAGAATTGATTGTAGGAGATATTGTATTATTAAATATTGGAGATATAGTTCCTGCAGATTTAAGGATAATTGAATCAAAAGATTTGTACGTTGATGAATCAATAATAACTGGAGAATCTTACCCTATTAAGAAGAATAGTTTAGAGATTAATGAAGAAAGGATGTCGATTAATAGCCAAACAAATATGCTTTTTATGGGATCTGAAATCTCTGAAGGATTTTGTAAAGCAATTGTTGTTGCAACAGGGAATAGTACAAGACTTGGAAAAACAGCAGAAATTTTAAGTGCAAAAGTTCCTCCAAGTGATTTTCAGAAAGGATTAAATAATTTTGGTAGATTTTTAATAAAAGTATTATTTTTACTAACAATTTTTGTATTTACTATTAATTTTATTATAGGAAAAGAGATATTAGACTCTTTCTTATTTGCAATTGCTATAGCTGTAGGAGTAACTCCTGAACTTCTGCCAGTTATTATGACAATATCTTTAGCACGTGGAGCTGAGAAAATGGTGAATAAGAAAGTTGTTGTAAAAAAATTAATTTCAATCGAAAATCTCGGCAATATGGATGTTTTATGCACTGATAAGACAGGAACAATCACAGAAAACACCGTGTCCTTAACAAATTTCTTCAATATAAAAAGCCAAAAAGATATTAGATTGATAAATTTCGCAACAATATGTAACTCAACAGTAACCCATAAACACAAGATAATCGGAAATCCAATTGACAAAGCAATAATCGAATACGTAAATAAAAACAATATAAAGATTCTAGATTATGAAAGGTTGGGGGATATTGAATTTGATCATAAAAGAAGAAGAATGAGTAGCATTGTTAAGATCGATAGAGATATTCTTCTAATATGCAAAGGAGAAACATTATCAATATTAAACATTTGTTTTAAAGCGGATGCCAATGGAAAATTAGAAAACATAGAAAAATATTCAAAAGAAATTAAAAGAATTTATGAGAATCTAAGCAGGAATGGGTTGAGAGTTATTTCTTTAGGATATAAAAGAATAGAGAAAAAGAGTGAATATAATTTTAATGATGAGAAAAATCTGATCTTCTTAGGTTTTTTAGTCTTTACTGATCCGCCAAAGAGAGACGTAAAAGATTCGTTAATAAATCTTGATAGACTAGGAGTCAAAGTTAAAATAGTAACTGGAGATAATGAAATAGTAACAGAAGAGATTTGCAGAAAAGTTGGATTCAAAATTGAAGGGAAAGTAATAACTGGTCCTGAACTTGAAAATATAAACGAAAAGAAATTTTTTAAGATTATTGAGAAAAACAACGTTTTCGCAAGAATAACTCCAGAACAGAAGTTGAAGATAGTCCAATCTCTCAGAAAGAAAGGACACACAACTGGATTTTTAGGAGATGGAGTTAATGATTCTCTTGCTATAAAATATGCGGATGTTGGAATATGTGTTAATACTTCAGTTGATGTCGTTAAAAATAATGCAGATATAATCCTATTGAGAAAAAGTTTAAGTGTCATAGCTGATGGAATATTAGAAGGCAGGAAAACCTTTGGCAATTCAACAAAATACATTTTAAACACAATAAGTGCAAATTTTGGCAATATGCTCTCTCTATCAATTTCATCGATTTATTTTAACTTTATTCCGCTATTACCTAAACAGATATTACTAACAAATTTTATCTCTGACATTCCATTACTTGCTATTTCTGGAGATAATGTAGATGAAGAATATCTAAAGAAACCAAAGAAATGGGATATTAAATTAGTGAAAAATTTCATGATATTTTTTGGAATAATAAGTTCTATATTTGATATCATAACAATAGCAGTTGTTTGGTTTTTAATTTCTCCTGGAAATCCAGTAATGTTTAGAACTGTCTGGTTTACTGAGTCTGTCCTCTCAGAGATAATTATTACGTTCTCAATAAGAACAAGAAAACCATTCTTCAAATCAAGACCAAGTAATCTACTAATTATTGCATCAATAGTAGGTATAGTATTAACTCTTATAACAATTTTCTCTACGATGAATAATTGGTTCAGCTTTAAAGAACTAACAATAATAACTCTTGCAATAATTATTGCTATATTGGCCTCTTATTTCTTAATAGTAGAGATTTCAAAGAGATACTTTTATTTGATAATTGAAAAAGAAG
>JAWAMY010000045.1:0-5334 GCA_038895635.1 Candidatus Pacearchaeota archaeon
TAGATATAATTAAGCATAAGATATTTAAAAGATATTTAGCTACTTTTTAAAATGAAAAAAGAGGTAATAGGTGTTGATTTAGGGGGCACTAATTTAAGAGTTGCATTAGTAAAAAATAATAAAATAATTAGATACATTAAAAAGGAAACTCCAAAAACAAAGGACGAGATTATAAATGAATTAAGCAAAGGAATTGGAGAATTAATAACAAAAGAAACACAAGGAATAGGGATTGCAAGTCCTGGTCCTATCAAGAATGGAATAATTGGGAATACCCCAAACATAGCTCTAAGAAACTTTAATCTCAAGAAAGAGATAAAGAAGAGATTTAAAATAAAAGTCGTAGTGGAGAACGATGCCAATTGTGTTGCTCTAGCAGAGGCAAAATTTGGTTGCAAGAAAAAAAATTTTTTCATTATAACTCTTGGGACAGGTATTGGAGGAGGAGTAATCATTAATGGAGAATTATTTAGAGGAAGTAATGGTTACGGAGGAGAGCTTGGGCATATTATTTTGGATAATGGTAAAGATTTTGAGTTCTATTGTGGATGGAAGAGGATAAAGGAAGTAACTATAGAAAAATTTGGCACTAGCAAATATGTTAGTGAACTAGTTGCAATGAATAATAAGGAAGCACATGAAATTCTAGATGAGATATCAGAGTATCTTGGTCAGGGTATTGCTAGTTTAATTAATGTCTTTGATCCAGAAGTTATAATAATTGCAGGAGGAGTAAGAGAATCTGGAAATAAATTCCTAAAGCTAATTAGAGAAAAGACACAAAAATATGTTTTTGTGCCATGGAATAAAAAGATGTATTGGAGTAAACTAGACCATCCAGGAATTTTAGGAGCAAGCATATTAATATAAAATGAATATAGATAAAAGAGTAGAATTAGAAGAATGTTATTCAAAAGCAAAAGAAGTAATTAAGCTGTGCACAATAAAAGAAGGATTATTTGCTTCTGGAGGAAAAGACGGGTATAATGCAATATGGGCAAGAGATAGTATAATAAGTTTAATTGGAGCAAGTGTAATTAGTGATGATTTTAAGAAAACATTTGAAAATAATCTAAATACTCTATCAAGATATCAGAGTCGTTTAGGGCAGATACCGAATGCAATAGATATATTTAGTGAGAGAAAGCATCATGTAGACTTTCAAACTATTGATTCTACTTTATGGTATTTAATTGGTCACATATTCTTCAAAAAAAGATTTGGCAGTAAGCTATTTAATTCTCACAAAAAATCAATTCAGAAAGCTTTAACATGGTTAGAGTATCAAGATTGGGAAGAAGATGGGTTACTAGAACAATTACCAACAACTGACTGGCAAGATGCTTTCCCCCATAAGTATGGACATGTAATAAGTACAATAGCATTATATTATAAAGTATTAATGGATTTTGATAAGAAAAGGGCAGAAAAGATAAAAAAATTAGTGAATAGAAAAGAAGAAGTTAAATTATGGAATGGAGAATTTTATTGGGCATATAGATGGAAGAACCATAATTCATATAGGGAAATAGGAGAATGGTTTGATTCTTTTGGAAATGTCCTTTCAATAATATATGGACTAGCAAATCGAGATATGTCAAATAAAATAATTGACTACATTAAAACAAAAAACATTGACTCTCCTTTTCCATTAAAATCAATCTTCCCGCCTATTTATAAAACAAGTAAATATTGGCAGGATTATTATCTTGATTGTGATGCTAAAGAACCATATAATTATCTAAACGGCGGTATATGGCCATTTATTGGTGGATTTTACATAATTGCTCTTATTAAAGAAAAGAGAATAAGAGAAGCAGAAGAAGAGTTAATAAGATTAGCAAAGATTAACTTAATAGGAAATTTTCCAGAGTGGGTTAATCCATTAGATTCAAGAACATATGGAGAACTTCAAGCATGGAGTGCTGGAATGTATATTGCTGCATTTGACTCATTAAAATTAAAAAAAGTTTTGATATAAGATGGTAGTACCAATAATTAAAGAAAGATTGTTAATAAAACCAGAGGACCTAATCCCAAGTTCAGATAAATTTGAAATAATTGGAGTTTTAAATCCAGGAGCATCTGTTTTAAATAATGGAGATATAATACTCTATGTAAGGGTTATTGAAAAACTTAAAAATAATAGCTCAAAAAAATATTGCTATTCTCCAAGATTTGCAGGCAAGAACAAGTTCAAGATTAAAATTGACAGATTCTCTAAAGATAATGTAAAAGAAGAAGGAGAATTGGATATTCTCTTTTCTGATGGAACGAAGAGATTAAAGTTTATCTCTCATTTAAGAAGAGTTATTCTTGATAAGAATGGTTTTTATATTAAGTCAATAGAGCAAAAACCTGGATTCTTTGGACTTGAGTGGGATGGAGATCTAGGAATTGAAGATCCAAGAATAACAAAAATAAACGATTTATATATTATGACATATGTCTCGCTATCACGAGAAAGTAATATCTCCACAAGTTATGCTATATCAAATGACTGCATAAATTGGTATAGAAGGGGAGTAATATTTAGAGAACAAAACAAAGATGTTGTAATATTTCCAGAAATTATAAATAAAAAGTATGTTGCTTTTCATCGACCTGAAGGAAGTTTTCAATTTAAACCAGCTAAGATATGGATAGCATATTCTCCTAATCTTGAATTTTGGGGAGAAGAAAAACCAATAATCCTATCCAAAACAAGAGCTTTCGGAAAGCAAGGAGCTGGACCTCCACCAATAAAAACAAATTTAGGATGGCTATTATTATATCATACAATTATAAGAGTAAAATCTCAAAATAATACATCGAAAAAGAAATCAAAATCAAGTAACTCAAAAGAAAACAAAGATAAAGACTTATTTATTTATTCAATAGAAGCTGCGCTATTTGACTTAAAATTCCCTGATAAATTAATCGCAATATCTGATGGACCAATATTAAATCCAACTCAACCTTATGAAAAAATGTTATTTGAAGATAAAATGATTGTTTTTCCGACTGGAATTGTGAAAAAAAGAGATTCATTACTAATATACTCTGGTGGGGGGGATAGAGTGGTATCAGTAAAAGAAATTAAGTTAAAGGATATTATATCAAATATGAAATTTGTAAATAACTCAAAGCAACTTTAACAGCTCTTTCAAATTCAATTTGTATGTTTTAACAAATGAATCATTAATATGACAATATAAAAGTCCATAGTTATCGTCTATCTTCAAAAAATCTGATGCAAAAATAATCTCATGATTTTCTTTAATCAGCGGTTCAGGATATATCTTTATTCTTTTAGATTTAAAATCAAATAATCCCAATCCAACTGAATATTTTCCATAAGAATCTCCACATGAAAGACTTCTTCCATTTAATATAATTAAATAATGAGTTGAAGAAAAACTATTATTACCATAAATTATTGAACATGGAGATAATTCACTTTTACACCAATCAATACTTAAATTCCTTGGATCTAAAATAATCTTTGATTTATCCCATTTATCAATTTTAGTGATATTTGAGAGAGAGAGATACAAGAAACTGAGGTATTCCTTTCTTTTAAAATTGTTTCATTAAAGGCAATTTTATTCTTAATATCAATGCAACTTTCCTTAAATCCATCAAATTTAGAATTTGGAGAAAGAACAACTCTTGGAAAAGAAAGAGCATTCAATCTAGGTCCGGATGCGCAACAAAGATAAAGAAAAAAACCATCTAATTTACGTTTCTTGTAAGCAAGAGTAAAATAAAGATACTTATTTTTTTCATAATTAATAATATCAGGATCCTCAAGTCCAATAAACTCCCTATTTAAATCAGAATATTCTTTAATTAACTGAGTTATGCCATTAATTTCCAAATCACACTCTTTTTTCCAATAAATAAGATCATTACTTGAAACAATGATTAATTTACTTTTATCTAAAAATCCTTTTTTCCATGGTTTGCCTCTCCTATAAAAAACTTCTCTTGCTACACCTAATTTAGTTTTCTTGTTAATTGAAGATTTATCTAGAGATAAAGCAAAATAATAAGAATTGTTATTTGATTTTAAAGAGTAAGAAGGATATTCTTCTATAAAAGGACTTAATTTTCTTGTTTTCAATTTAATTAAAACCTAATCTTTCTCTAGTGATATCATACATTTTCTTGCTAGTTACTCGATAATCTAGGTTAGCGATAACATGCTTTCTACCTGCTTTCCCCATTTCTTCACGAAGACTCGGATTTTCAATGAGTTTTATTAAATATTCTTCTAAATCCTTAATATTCGCGCGATAAGCAAAAGTTTTTGGTTTATCAAATTTAACAATCTGCTTTGAAGAAAAACCCATAGATGGGTAAGCCCACTCCTCATTTAATTTAATCTCTTCAGCTACAGAAGCTAGGAATCCTGTTTTGTTATGAATAATTGTCTCGGCTGGGCCTCCTATATTTATTGAAATTACAGGCTTTTCACATGACATAGCTTCAACTTGTATCATTCCAAAACCTTCTATTCTAGAAGGCGCTGCATAAATATCACAACAACCTAAAACCTTTGCCATAAACTCCTGAGTAAAAACATCATCGATAAAAATGACTTTATCAAACAACTTAAGTTCTTCAACTAATTGTAATTCTTTTTCACGCCAAGCAGATGCGCATTCACTTGGGTAAGATTTACAAACATACTTCCAGTTTTTATGCTTTTTATTAACTTCAGCAAGCGCTTTAATTACCTCTTGGGCTCCTTTGCTTGTAACATCTCCACCAATTGTAAGGATCATAATCTCATTATCTCGAACGCCAAGCATTCTTCTTAAAGCCAAACGTTCTTCTTCATTATCTAAAGGTTTAAATAAATCTGTATCAATGCCAATATGCATAGGAATTATTTTACTTACATCCACTCCATCTCTCTCATAGATACTTCTAACCCAAGCACTAGTTGTAAACATTAATTTTAACTTATTGAATTCTTGTTGATAATTAGCAACCCAGCCATCAGCGTTAAACCAAGGAACAGGGGTTACTCCCCACTTTAAAGGTTCCATAATTATTTCAGGAACATTGCCCCAAAAACCAATTCCAAAAACAACATCGGGCTTCCAGTGTCTTAAATAAAATTCTTTTTGAATACCATCTGTAAAATTACATGGCATTGCATCAACTCCATGATACTTAAGGCCGCGATACAGCATATCTCCTTGAAGACTGACACCATCAGATTCAACAGGATAGGGATATAAAACAAGACACCTCATTTTAACAAAGTGAAAGCTTCTTTTTCTTTACAGTTCTTCTCCTCAAAACTTCCGTATAAAAAACCATATTTTTCAGTAATAATCGATT
>JAWAMY010000046.1:0-5256 GCA_038895635.1 Candidatus Pacearchaeota archaeon
TAATTAAAGAATCTCTTAATTTAAGTAAGACTTCTCACTTTGGAACTTTAGACCCAAAGGTTACCGGCGTTTTACCTGTAGCTTTGGGTCGGGCATGTAGACTAATGCCATATTTTATTGGTAGAAAGAAGAAGTATGTAGGGGTTATGAGGACTCATGTAAATATTGATTTCAATAATCTTGAAAAAGAAATTCAAAACTTCATAGGCAAAATAAAACAAATTCCTCCTGTCAAGTCAAGAGTTAAAAGAGAAGAAAGAGAAAGAGAAGTTTATTATTTTAAAATTTTAGAATGTAGTGGAAAAGATTTTCTATTTGAAACAGAGGTCGAGGCTGGCACTTATGTAAGGAAATTAGTATACGATATTGGAAGAAATATAGAAGGAGCACATATGTTGGAATTAAGAAGAATTGAGGCAGGAATCTTTAAAGAGGAAGAGAGTATAAGTATTCTTGACTTTTTAAAGATAGTCCAAGATTATAAAAATGGAGATGAGTCTGGTCTGAGAAATGTTCTTATTCCAGGAGAAATAATTTCAACCATATACCCGGTTATTTTTGTTAAAGATAATTTTAAAATCAAACTTCAGCATGGTAGTCCTTTATTTACTGATTATATTAAAGATGGGACAGATATCAAGGTTGGAGATACTTTTGTGGTTTTTTGTGATAGTATTTTTATTGGTGTCTTTAAAAGAGTTAGCGAAGGTAAAATTGTAGGTAGGCCAGAATTCGTATTACAGCCAATTATCTAACTTACTTTTTTATTATATGCCTTGAATATAGGAGAGTTTTTGATAAAAAAGAATCAGGATTCATTCCTAAAGTTTTTCGAATATCATTCTCCTTAATATTTTAGTTATATCTTCCTTTTTTTAGTATCTTTGCCCATTCGATTAGTTCTGATAAGCATTTATATACTGGATTCGGTTTTTTTAGAGTGAGTGTTTGTAAAGTTTTTATTGCTTGGTCTTCTTCTTCATTCATCGCTTTAAAGAATATTTCGTTTGGGATGTTAATTGAATTTTTAATAGGGTGCATTTGTAATGAGAGAGATACTTGTTTCAATTGTTCGATAGAGCGGGAGCCCATTACACTTCCATAACTTATAAAACCTACTGGTTTTTTGTTCCATTCAGGATATATTACATCCAAAGCATTCTTAAGAACTGCAGGGTAACCTGCGTTGTACTCTGGCGAGATAATTAAAAATCCATCGGCCTCATCTATTTTATTTGACCACTCCTGAATTACCGGATTGTCATACTTTTTGTTTGCTAATGAAGGATATATAGCGCTATTAAAGAATGGCATTGGATAATCCCTTAAATCGAGTATTTCACAAATAATCTCTGGATCACTCTTTATTTCATTAAAAACCCACTTCGCAACTTTTTCACTAAATCTACCTTCTCTTGTACTGCCAATTATTATTTTTAAAATTAGTTTTTTATTATATTTCTTTGTTTTCACTTTATAGCCCTATATATGATTTTTATTATTAGGAATAAGATAATATTTATTTACCTTTCTATTTATTATACTTATTCTTTAATCTTTATTTTTACTATATTTTTTATTAAATAATCAGATTTATAAATACTTCATCTTTTTTTTTATGATGAAAAGTGATAGATGCGAGATATATGAGAGAGAGATTTGTAAAGATAATGGAGAAGTAAGATTTTATTCAATTCTTGGAATCGTGGGATGTACTGCAAGTTGTCCTTATGGAAATAAAGCAGAGAAAGCAACAATTAGATTTTCTGATGAAGAGATTGAAAGACCAATTTGCCTCTCTTTTGGATATAAGGGAAAGAGTTTCTATAATAAACAAATTTAATAACTGTCTTTATTATAAGATTATATGAGAGAATTTGTTTATTTATCAAATAAAGCGAGAACTTCTGGAAACTTTAATGTTAATGATTTGATGTCTGCTGGAAGAATGGATATTGCTTGTCATGTTTTAATTAATGCGCTTTTTATTTCTCATAAAGTTAGAGAGAATACAAAATTACACTTTGTTTTTAATGGGCCTCCTGATCCACCTAAACATTTATTATTATTTCCAAATGGAAAAAAATCAGTAGGAAGTATTACTCTAAGTAAGAAAGATGTTGCAAATCTGATAAGGAAGATGTTATTCAAATATAATCCTAGAAAAGAGAGAACTATTATCGAAGAAGGTTTTGAAGTTGAGAAAAAAAGTTTCTTTTCTCTTATAGATACATTAAAGAGTGAGGGAAAAGACTTGTTTGTTCTTGATGAAAAAGGTGAGGATATAAGAAAAATAGAAATCTCAAGTAATCCTGTTTTTATTCTTGGTGATGCTACTGGTTTTAATAAAAAAGAACTTAAGAAACTTAAGACATTTGCCATTCCAGTTTCTGTTGGACCAAAAATTTATTTTGCAAGTCAAGTTGTTACAATTGTAAACAATGAACTTGATAGAAGAGGAGTCTAGTCTCTAAGTAAGGTTTAGTTGTTTTATAATTTATTAACTTCTGCAACTAATTCATTTGTTTCTTTTTCTATTTGAGAAATAGCATCTTCAATTGCTCTCTTAGCCGTTTTTCCACTTGTCTCTACTCTGAAGACTACTGGTCTATTTGGGTGCTCTTTTCTCCAAGCAGCAAACTTTACTGAGTTATCTTTATTTAAATACTCTCTTAATATTTCAGCTACGGTAATTGAATCAATGAGAAATTCTATTTCTTCTTTTTCATTTTTTACTATACTTATTGAAACCATAATATAACAGCTTAAAGATAACTTATAAAGCTTTCTGTATACTTACTTTAAGCAATTTATTCATTCAATTTTATGAATGAGAATACGTCTTTGAAGTATTTAGCTGTTTCAAGAGATTTACCTGTTAATTCTCCTGTCGACATAAATAAGACAGGCATATTCCTCTTTTGGCCCATTCTTAAAGCTTTCATTATTTCTGTTTCAGTTATATTCTTTTTGTCCTTTGCAATACATAGGTAATCCTTGCTTTCTTTTGTTATAATACCCGAATATTCTTTCTTCTTTAGTTTTGAGTTTTTAATGAAATAACCGAGTTCTTTGAATTTTTCTTCAATTTTAATTTCGAAATTACTCTTTGTCTTTACTCTTCTTTTGTTTGAGGTTTTTAGTAAGTTATTCTTATTGTTTATTTCATTAGAATCTTTTGCTAATTCATCTAATCTCTCTTCCTTTACTTCTTTTGAGTCTATGTTGTTATATAAATTACTAAAGTTACTTTTAAAAAATTCTTCTATTCTATTCAAATTATCTTCATTTGATTGTTCTGTTGATGTAGTCTCTTCTTTCTCTTCTTGAAGTTTATCTTTTTCTTCAAGTTCTTCAAATACTTTGGTTATTTGGGTTATTATATCGCTGTTTTTTGTTTCATCTATTTCACCCTTTATATCTTCTTCATTTTTCTCATTTATTAATATGTTAGTTGGTTCTTCTATTGCATCTAATGTTTCGCTTACCTCTTTTTTTGCAATATTGCTGTTTAGTGTTTCTCTTTGGTAAGAATTTTTCATTGATTCTATTATTTCTATTGCCTGTTCTTCACTTAATTTGATACTCCTCCAATAAATATTCCCATCGTAATCAAAAGGAACTGCGAAGTCCTTTATCTCTCTTAATGCTACTCTTATAGCTGGCGGTAAGGAATTATTATCAAGTACTTTCTTCTCATTCAGAAGGTAGTAGGCTTCTCTCTCTTTTGAGTTGAGATGCTTAACAAATTTCTCAAGTTGAAATTCTTGACCACGACGATAGTATAATGGGGAATTACCTACTCTCATGGCACTTATTTTAATTTCCTTGTCTGATAAGAGTTCAGATAGAAATGCTGAGGCCAATATAGTGTTAATTCCTAAATGATTTGATATATGTATCGGTAAGCTTGGTCCATTGACTTCAATGAAATTAATTATTCTCTCTCTCGCGTTATCTAAATTTACCTCTTTTTCATTCATTACCTTTAAAGAATTGACTAAATTATAAAGTTTATTGTGATTTGTTTATCTCGCCTCTACCTGTTTCTTGGGCTTCATAAATTTGTTTCTATACAAGTTAAAATAAAGAAAATTATCGACACCCGCTTCTCTTTTTTTTAGTGGTCTTTCTCCAGCATATCCAATTGGAATCACTGCTTCTACATACACACTTTCAGGTATTCTTAAAATTTCTTTTATTTGTTCTTCTACAAAATATCCTACCCAACAACCACTTAAACCTAGATCAGTTAATTTTAATAGGAATGTTTGTATTGCAGCTCCTGCTTGTTGTCTTACATATATTTCCCCTAATTCTTTGTAAAATCTAATTACATCTGTAGGATCAGAACATACAACAACTAAGTATTGAGCTTCTCTTACAAAGTCTTGTTGACAAGCTTCTGCTATTTTTTCAATTAGTTCTTTTTTATCTACAAGAATAAATCTTATACTATGTATATTCCCTGCATAAGGTACCTTCAATGCTAAATCAATTGCTTCAATAATGTCTCTCCAATTTGGTTTTCTTGAACTATATTTTCTAATACTCCTTCTTTCCTTAATTACCTTATCAAGTTCCATTTCTTTTAGTAATTATTCTGTCTATATAAAGATTTTGAGAAAACGTCTCGGAGAGGACTCGAACCTCTGACCCTACGGTTAACAGCCGTATGCTCTACCTGCTGAGCTACTAGAGCATTAAATATAAAAATAAAAGAGTTTTTTAAAACTAACTGTTCCTGTTTTATCTATTTTTTGATAATAAATTTTTAAAAGGGTTTTATTTGTTTATTTTTATGATGATTAGAAAAAATAAGGAAGATTTAGAATCAATTATTGGTAATCTTTTAAATAAAGATGGAATAATTGTTTCAAAAGGAGATAGGTTGGTTACTTTTCAATCCTTTAATGATGGAGTAATTAATTTGGTTAGTTTTCCTTATGATGCTTTAAGAAGCCTTATTGATTACAGTCTAAGGAATGAGGATCAATTTGTATCCTTGGAAACATTGGGAGAAAAATTTGAATATCCTTTAAAAAATAATCCATCGCCGGAGAGAGTTATTGTTAATACCTCTCTAAGAGGAAGAGATAATTTAGAATTATCTTGGAGAAGATATAAGGAATATCCTTCTAATATAAAAAAGATTCCTATTGATAATAATAAAAAATTATGTTTAAATTGTAGATATGTGATATTAGAAGAAGGGTTGAATTCTAGAGAAGTATCTTTTGATGCTTGTGCTTTATT
>JAWAMY010000047.1:0-4918 GCA_038895635.1 Candidatus Pacearchaeota archaeon
ATACTAATCATATTAAGCTTATTGAAGATGGAATAATAAAGAAAGACGATGTGGTAGAGATTAGTAATGCTTCTGTAAGAAACGACGAGTTACATTTATCAGGATTTTCTGATATTAAAAAAAGTAAGGAGATTATAGAGGAAGTTAATCTATCTAAAAATATCAATGAGAAACCTTTAAATGAATTAAAAGTTGGTGAATCAGCAATAATTCGTGCTTTTATAACTCAAGTATTTGAACCAAAGTTTTTTGAAGTTTGTCCAGAATGTAAAAAAAGAACTATTGAAAGCCTTTGCGATGTGCACGGAGATGTAATATCGGAAAAGAAGGCATTATTAAGCTTAGTTCTAGATGATGGAACCGAAAATATGAGAGCAATTTTATTTAATGATAAACTCAATCTAATAGGTCTAAATGATTCAGATTTAGAGGATAAAGATAATTTTTTTAAGAAAAAAATGGAGATAATTGGAAAAGAGTTCTTATTTAGTGTTACTATGAGAGAAAATAGAGTTTTATCAATTAATGAGTTGATTGTGAATGATGTAATGAAGATTGATTTAGATAAGGTAATTGAAAGACTTAGAGATAGCATCGTTTATTAGTTTATTAAGTTGGTAAAGAGTATATATTAAAATATACATTTAAAGCTAAATAATCTTTATAAAAGGGCATTATCTTTTTAAAGTATTAACATGGCAAAAGAAGAAGAGAATGAGGAAAAAGAGCAGAAAAAATTAAGTGATTTGCCCGGAATTGGGCCTGCAGCAGTAGCAAAGCTTGAAGCAGCAGGAATTTTTGATTTAATGGGTTTAGCAGTTTTATCTCCTTCACTCTTATCAGAGGTTGCAGGTATTGGTGAAGCTGTTGCAAGAAAGGCAATTCAAGCAGCAAGGTCAATGTTGGATATAGGGTTTGTTGATGCTTCTGAATATCAAAAAAGAAGAGAGAATATTAATTATATAACTACAGGCTCTAAAAATTTAGATGCTCTTTTTGGAGGGAAAGGAATTGAAAGTAAAGCAATTACTGAGGTATTTGGAGCATTTGGGAGTGGAAAGACTCAATTTGCTCTTTCTTTAGCAGTCAATGTTCAATTGCCTAAAGAATCTGGAGGAGCGAGTGGAAAAGCAGTTTATATTGATACTGAAGGAACTTTTAGACCTGAGAGAGTTAAGCAAATTGCAGAGGGAATAGGAGCAAATCCAGAAAAAGTATTAAAGAATATTTTTGTTGCTAGAGCTTTTAATTCTGATCATCAAATTTTACTTGTTGATAAGATTAATGAAATGATAAAAGAGGGAGAACCAATAAAATTAGTAATTGTTGACTCTCTGACTGCTCATTTTAGAGCTGAATATAGTGGTAGAGGTCAATTGGCAGATAGACAACAGAGATTAAATAAATATTTGCATGATTTGATGAGGTTGGCTGAGCAGAGAAATATTGCAATTGTTGTTACAAATCAAGTTATGGCAAATCCAGCTATGATGTTTGGAGATCCAACGACTGCTATTGGGGGAAATATTGTGGCTCATGCCTCTACCTATCGAGTTTATTTTAGAAGAGGTAAAAAAGATTCACGAGTTGCAAAGATGATTGATAGCCCTAATTTACCAGATAATGAAACTGTCTTTCTTATTACTCCATTTGGTTTGAGAGATGTTGATGCAAAGTTTAAGATTGAAGAGGATTAATCTAAATTGGAAATTTCTTTATTGTAAATAAATTTTTATAGACCTATTTTTTAGCTTTTATATAGGAGTGTCTATGGTAATTATTGCAGATTTACATCTTCATTCTAAATATTCAAAAGCTACTTCCAGCCAGTTAAATTTTGATAATCTAGTCAAATATGCAAGAATGAAAGGTATTGATTTATTAGGAACCGGAGATTTTACTCATCCTGAACAAATGAATAATATTCGTAGAATGAAAGAAAAGATGGGAGTTTATTACTTTAATAATTTTCCTTTTATCATTTCTGGAGAAATTTCGTTAATTTATAATCATCACAAACCACGAAAGGTTCATCTGATAGTTTTAGTACCTAATCTTATGATTGCAGATAAAATCAATTCTTTTTTGGACGGTTTAGGTAGGAGAGACTATGATGGTAGGCCAATATTTGGAATTTCATGTGAGAAGTTTACTGAGGAGATGATGAAAATTTCTAATGAAATAGAAATAATTCCAGCTCATATATGGACCCCTTGGTTTGGAGTTTTTGGTTCAAAAAGCGGTTTTGATTCTCTAAAAGATGCTTTTGGAAATCAAGTTAATAATATCCATGCGATTGAAACAGGGTTAAGCTCTGATCCTTTAATGAATTGGAGATTGTCACAACTAGATAATTTGACGATTTTATCTTTTTCTGATTCCCACAGTTTCTGGCCTTGGCGTTTGGGAAGAGAAGCAACTATTTTTGATGTTGATAATAACTCCATTTCTTATTCAAGGATAATCAAGTCAATAAGAGAAAATAATTTAATCGGAACTATTGAAGTCGATCCTGCTTACGGGATTTATCATTATGATGGGCATAGGAATTGTAATTTTTCTTGTTCTCCTGAAGAAACTAAAAGGTTAAACGGAATATGTCCTGTTTGTAAAGAACCATTAACAATAGGAGTTGATTATAGAGTAAATGAATTAGCAGATAGGCCTGTTGGATTTGTTAGAGAGAACGCAAAGAAATTTTATAAAATACTTCCATTACATGAGGTTATCTCTCTTTTTACTGAGACTGGTTTAAATTCTAAGGTTAATTGGGAATTATATTATGAATTAATTAATAATTTTGATAATGAGTTAAATGTTCTTATTAATGTTGAAAAAAATAAATTTTATGAGAAAAAGATTAATCCCCGGTTGATTGATTTGATTATTAAGAATAGAGAAGGAAAGATTAAAATTAGACCTGGTTATGATGGGAAGTATGGTGAAGCAATACTAGAAGAACAAACTAAATTATTTTAAGTACTTTCTTGAATGAACCTTATTTGATTAAACTTAATCTTTTTTATTTTCCTTAATATGCGCCTAAAAAAGTTGATTGATAGCTTTTAATTGTCCTCTTTATTTTTTATTAAAGTTAGTCCTTGAGTTAATATAGAGGATAATGTTATCTTATTTCCTAATATTTATTCTTCTAGTTAGGTAAATATTACTTAATTTTAATAAATTACTAATCTCTTTTATTACTAGCCTTACTTAAATTATTTTTAAATTTCTCTCTGAATTTGTATCCAGCTATCGATGTCTCTTTTTGACATTTAGGGCATTTATCTTTTAATGTGTAAATTTTACATACTAAGCATTTTTTTATTTTCATTCTATTTCTTTAATTCAAAGTGACATTTATTCTTCTTTGCTTCTCTTTCGATGTTCTCTATTATATGATTTATTTTTGATGATGCTTGCTTTAAATCAGGTGACTTTTCTCTTATCATAAATCTTGATCCGCCTAGGTAATATATATTCTCATATGGAGACAGGATACTCTTGATTATTGATATTCCATTGGGTAGCTTACATGTAATCGAAAATTCTTTCTTTACTTCTTTTTCTTTTATCTTTGTATTGTTAATTATAAGGCTAATTTTTTCAACATCATCGTTAGAGAAATATTTTTTTAATATCTCTTTATTTTCTTTTGCTCTTTCGAATAACTCTATTAAAGAGTATTCTTCTTTTATCTTATTAATTTTCTCTTGAGCATTACTTCCAAGAAATTTTTTAATTATACTTTCAATACTCTTTTCTTTTTTGTAAATATCCATCACTTCCTTTCTTTCCTTCTCTTTTACTCTTCTTAAGCTTAAGAAGAGATATCCGTCAGATACACTTAAAACCTTACATATAATTACCTTATTTGGAATTACATAATCTCTTATATTCCTTATTCTTCCTGGAGCTACTTCACTAAAGTTTATACTTCCCTTTCTTCCATCTTCAGTCTCAACTAAGACTGTTGTTTTTACAATATCTTTTACAATACAAATAACTAAATCTCCTTCATTATGTTCTCTCATTTAACTAAGAAATTAAATCGGTTTTTAAGTATTTGCTTTGTTTTTAAATATTTATTATCTCAATTTCTAATCTTCTTTGTAGTACCTCTAAGAATTCTTTCTCTTTCTCTTTTTCTATCAAACATCCAGCAGCAAATTTATGTCCACCTACTTCTCCTCCAACTTCTTCAATCACAGATGCAAGTAATTCTCTTATGTTTTTTCCATTTTTGCCAACAACTCTTGCCGATATTTTTATTTTGTTTTCATTATATGCCATTGCAACTATTACCTTACCTTCTTTATAATCTCGAGAATTAGATAAGATGCTCGCAATTGTGCCTATTATTGTATCTTTTATTTTATCTTCTGCATTTAATATAAGGTAGTTTGTTTTTTCTATCTTTTTTAGTTTAGGTATTGAAGCTATCGCATTAATTATGTTCTGCTTATAATTTGCATAAATCTCCTCTGCCTTTAATTTTGCTTTTTTGTTTTGTAAAGCGAAGAGTATTGCTGTTCCACTTTCTCCTAATCTACTACACGCGTTTATCATTGCACTTATTTGACGTACATCTTCTTGTTTATTGAAGAAGTTAATCAAATAGATATTCCCTATAAGTTTAGATGTGTCTCTAATATTTCCGCTATGAAGAGTTATTGCTGTCAATAACCTAGAAATTTCATCTTCTTTTAATTCTATTATACTTTTATATTGTTTGTTTATTGGTAAAATATTTATTTCCCTTAGGAAATTTGTTGTTCCAACACTTGAACCAGTAACTCCTTCTATATAAATCTCTGAATTATATTCAAGGACTTTGTTTATTGGCCTTGTGGCCGGATATAATGCTAATCCTTTCTTTACAATTACTTCTGATTCTTTTATTATTTGATTATAAGAC
>JAWAMY010000048.1:0-4737 GCA_038895635.1 Candidatus Pacearchaeota archaeon
TTAATATTTTCTTCTATACTTAGTTTTGGATCGAATTCTTCTAAGTATCTTGGAATGCCGCCCAGTATTGAGTAGACTTTGATTAGTTGCTCTATTGTATAGTTAGGAAAGAAATCTTTGATAAATTTAAATTTTAGAGGTAAAACATGCATTTCTGCACTCTTTCTACCATAAAGAGCAGAACCATAACCAATGGCAATTTTATATATAGTTGAGATTATTGAACCGCAAAGTATTATCTTTTTATCAGTTTCTTTTATCTTTTCCCACCATCTCTGTGCAATTGTAGGCCATGCTTTATTAAGTTGATAAAGGTATTGGAATTCATCTATTATAATAATTTTATATTTACTTCTATAGACAAATTCAAAAAAGTCATCCCACGTATTAAATTTTACAAACTCATCTTTGATTTGTTTTGAGAGAATATCTAGTATGTTTTCTGACATATCTGCTAGCAAATAAAGAGCTTTTGTCTTTTTTGCAAATTCGATTAAAAGTCTGCTTTTTCCAACTCTTCGTCTCCCATAAACCAAAACAAGCTCCGCCTTTTTAGATTTCGCTAACTCTAAGAGTTTTTCAAGCTCTTCTTTTCTATCGACAAACATTATCATAATAATCATTATTACGTTATTGTTTTTTAAACTTTTCTTATATTAAGTTTTGCTATGTGAATTTCTGCTAGATAAGAAAATTTAAGACAAATAATCAAAGATACGTCGGCTTAACTCCTAAATATTAATATGCTTCAACCCATAAATATTAATCTGGTTTTATTAATTTGGTTTTGTCATCTTCTCGAATATTCGGTAACATAGTTAATAGAACTATCTTGGATTCGACTTCATAAAATTCTGATCATTTTTCCAATGAGATTCAATGCTATGCCATAAAAATTTAAGTAGAGATTTTGAAAAAATTGCTTTGTAGGAGACCGGGCATTATTGGAATTTTAATTATTGGAATTTTAAATAATTTAATTTTATCGACGATTTATCTCTTAGCTTCAAGATACATAGCCAAATCACTCTCTGATTCTGGCACAAAAGCTTTGCAATAACGAGAGGCTAGCTCTTTGAACTCATCTGTTGCAAGAAATGGAACAATGAAATTACCTTCTGGAAGCATTTCTCCAATTTCTAAATCAAATTCACAATCTCCTAGATAGATAATATCATTTTCTCTCAATCCAAGCTCATTAAAAAATTTTTGTATAAACAAATCTCTTCTTCTTTTTCTCGAAGCTTCATCTACATTTGTTACTATTCCACAATATTCTCGAATTTTTGTTCCTATAATTTCATCAAAAGCGCTTATGTAATTGCTTAGATCTAAAATTCTTTTAATGCATTTTTGGTAAGATCCAGAAATTATAAAAGTTCCTTTTCCTTTTGAATGAGCATTTCTAATAGGATTGAGAACTCTTCTATCTATTCTATCTTTATTTCTTTTTGCATAATTTTCAATTACTCTATCTACAAATTCTTCTGTTCTTCCAATCAATATATTACTATTAAAAATTTCGTATATCTCATTTGCAATCTCTTTCATTCTCTTGATCTTTTCATTAGCTTCAATATCTTTTCTTGCTCTAGTTTTGTTATATTCCTTGTATTTTTTCATTATTTTTCGTCCACTATTTATAACTTTTATAAAAGTTTCGAAAGATTCTCTAGTGCTGGCTATTACACTTTTGGCAGAAGATCTCAACAATTCGTAAGCAAACTCTCTATGAATTTCTTCATCTGTAGCATCATAAAAAATTGTGCCATTCCAATCAGAGACAATTGTTTTGTAGTTCATAATTATTTTATAGTGGTAAAATATTAAATTTAATGTATTGCAACAAAATTAAAATATGGGAATATTCATAACAGGGATTCCTGGTTGTGGAAAGTCCACATTAATTCAAAAAATAGCAGAAAGATTAAATTCTGAAGGAATAAAAGTTTCAGGATTTGTAACACCAGAATTTAGAAAAGATAACAAAAGAGTAGGATTTAGAATTATTAACCTTGCCACCAATGAAGAAGGTGTATTTGCATCTATAAAAGAGATAAAAGAAGGCAAAAAGTTTGGAAAATATTTTGTAAATATAAAGGAATTTGAAGAGATTGGTTTAAAAGGAATTGAAAACGGAGAAGTTATTATCATAGATGAAATTGGAAAAATGGAACTGCTTTCTGAAAAATTTAGAGCTATCTTAGAAAACTTAAAGAATAAGAAAAATCTGATAGCAAGCGTTCATAGAAGCTTGGCAAATGATTTTAATGCTATAGACATAACAAACCTTTCATTTAGCGAAAGAGAAAAACTAGTAAATGAGATTGTTGAAAAGGTTAGGAAGGATTTGAGATAGAGGCTAAAGAGAAAATAGTTGAGAAATCTCACACACTTCTCTCAGATAAATAAAATCATCTCTTTCTTTCTATCATGTAATTTGCAAAAGCTCTTATTTTATTCTTTGCTTCACTCTCTGGCAAAACTTTCTCAACATCATTCCAAGCTTTTTTAATGATTTCTCTCGCAACTTCTTGAGCATATTCAATTGCGTGATATTTATTCAATATATTTATCGCTTCCTTTCTTTCTTCCATGTCATCAGTATGCTTATTCAAAATTTCTATCAACCTTTCTTTATCTTTTTTATTTGCTCTCCTCAATGTGTAAATAACCATTAAAGTTCTCTTTCCTTCTTTTATATCATTTCCATACTCTTTTCCTATAGATTCTGGAGAAGTCACATCAAGAATATCGTCCTGGATTTGAAAAGCAATACCTAAGGATTCCGCAAACCTTCCAAGCTTTTCTACTAAATTTTCACTGGCTCCGCAAAGGGTTGCCGCTAATCTAGCGCTCATTCTTGCAAGTGTTCCGGTTTTTAATGCGCACATCGTTAAATATTCTTCTTCTTTTATTTCTTCGTCTCTCTTTATGCCTTTATGCCATACTATATCTATTGCTTGTCCAAAGCTTATGTTAATCATCTCTTCTATATAAACTTCATACGCCCTTAAGAGTATTTTCTCATCTACCTTGTTTCTATTTTTCAAGAAAACTATCAATGGCATAAAATAAAGAGCGTTTCCAGCATTAATTGCTATATCTATACCGAAAATTTTATGGATTGTTGGCTTACCTCTTCTTAGCTCTGAATAATCTTCAACGTCATCAACAATTAGAGTTCCGTTATGAATAAGCTCTGGTACTATACAAAAATCTTGTAGCTTTTTTAAATCTCCACCTAAAGCTTCTACTATTAACAAGAAAAGTGTAGGTCTCCATCTTTTTCCGCCTCTATCCAAAAGTTCGTAGATCGGCTTTGCAATTCCTTCGTTGCAAGAAAATGTGTCAACGTCTTCTCTTTCTACAAAATTTTTTATATTTGTTTTATTGAAAACTCTTGGAATATATTTTTCTATTAATGAATCTATTAAACTCTTTTTCTCCATTAGAATTTTTTCTATATCATCTTTACTTTTCTCATCTTTTTCACAAATTTTTGTTAATTTTCTAACCATTGAATAAATTTTATTTTCAAAAAATAAATATTCATTATGCAGGTATTTGTTGGGACTTCTGGCTGGGCATATAGCTGGAACGAAGGAGGAAACTTAGAGTGGTATGCAAAGCATTCTAAGCTTAATGCAATAGAGCTTAACATGAGTTTCTATCGCTTTCCTTTTCCAAGCGTAATTAAAGGATGGAGCAAAAAAGCAAGCGAGCTAAGATGGGTGGTTAAGGTTAATAAAATAATTACGCATATAAATAGATTTGAAAAAGATTCTTTAGAGGCATGGAAAAGATTCGAAGAAATCTTTTCTCCTCTTGAGCAAAGCATAGATTTTTATTTATTTCAACTACCACCTTCTATGAAACCAGAATCTAAAAAGTCGATAGAAGATTTTATTAAAAAAGTGAAAAAGTTGAAAAAAGACAAAATAAAATTTGCAATAGAATTTAGAAATTTGGAGTGGTTTAAAGAAAAGGAAATAAGATGGGCAGAAAAGCTTGGATTTGTTGTAGTTAGTGTAGATGCTCCAAAGTTGCCTAGAGATATATACAAAACTCACGAGATTGTATATTTGCGAATGCATGGAAGAAGTGCTTGGTATCGTCACGAGTATAGCCAAGAAGAATTGAAAGAGATTGTAAAGAATATCTTGAAAACAAAGCCAACAAAAGTTTATGTGTTCTTTAACAATAATCATGCGATGCTAAAGAATGCTAGAGAAATGATGAAAATATTGAATAAAATTTGAGATAATAATGAAACCAAAATTTCTGAATTTATATATTACTACAATCTTAAAATATTTGCCACTAAGTAGAAATTATGAGAAACTCAAGATTAGTCGTGCTTGCAAACAAAACAGGAAAAAAGCTTGCTGAAAAGATTTGTGAGGATATGGGGCTTGACCAAGATTTGATAAATATCCAGAGATTTAATGATACAGAGATTCTTCCTGAGTTGAAAGAAAGTGTAAGAGATGCTGATGTATTCTACATTTGTCCTTTTTATCCAGATCCGAAAGGAAGGCTTGTCGAAACTATGTTTGTAGCAGATGCTTTAAGATGTGCCGTACCAGAAAGAAAGATAGCAATACCAACCTATCTTGGATTTATGCGTTCAGATAAGCCAGAAGGAAGAACTTCTATTAACATTAGAAAGGTAGCAGAAACATTTGAAAACGATGGTTGGGATTATGTAGCATCTATACATATACATAATAAGGC